>NZ_NCAS01000119.1:0-1012 GCF_002255515.1 Acidiphilium sp. 20-67-58
CCGGTTCGGCGCGATCTTCGGCTATCGTGAATATCCGTCTGAGACCTATGCCGGCATGTATGATGGGGTCTTTTCCCTGCCGTGCCCGGTGGTGATGGTTCACACCTTCGATTTTCACGCACGGCACACCTCCGAAAAGCGGCTTGGCCTGAAATCCGCCCAGATGACGGCCGCGAATGACAAAGCCAAGTCGCAGATCAGTGACCTTGCGGACGCACAAGACCATCTTGCTTCGGGCAAAATCGCCATGGGCGAGCATCATTTTTCGCTGACGGTCTATGCGGACACGATCGAGGAGCTGGATCGGCTGTCCGGCTTAACCCGCACTGTGATTGCCAATAGTGGCGGCGTCGTCGCGCAAGAGAGTGCGGGGCTGGAAGCCGCCTATTTCGCGCAACTGCCGGGCAACAGAAAGTGGCGCACCCGGCCGGGCACCATCACCACGCGCAATTTCGCGGCCTTCTCCGGCTTCGAGGCGTTTCCGCGCGGCCAGCGTGCCGGCAAGTGGGGGCCGGCCATGGCGCGCTTCCGCACCACGGCGGGCACGGCCTATGATTACGTGCCCCATGTCGAGGATGTCGGCATGACGGCGATCTTCGGGAAGATCGGCCAGGGCAAAACCACGTTCATGCTGTTCCTGACCACGTTCATGCTGTTCCTGCTGGCGCTGTTCCCGCAATATTTCGCGGCGCGCAACGGCGCGGTGGTATTCTTCGACAAGGACCGGGGCGGCGAGTTGCTGTGCCGTGCTGTCGGCGGCCGCTATCTGGTGGTGAGGGCAGGGCGGGATAGCGGCCTGGCGCCCCTCAAGGCGCTCGACAACACCCCTGAATCGGTCGCCTTCCTGGTTCAGTGGCTCACCGCCCTGATCCAGCAAGACGGGCACGGCCCGCTCCCGCCCGAGGATGACGCTCGCCTGACCCGAGGCGTTCAAGCCCTGCTGCGCCTGGCCCCGGACATGCGCTCGCTGGCCGGGCTGCGTCAGTTCCTCGACTGGCGCAATCCGATGGGG
>NZ_NCAS01000072.1:0-4864 GCF_002255515.1 Acidiphilium sp. 20-67-58
GGCCAAGGCCGGGCGAATCCGCACGCCGAGGCGGAAAAAGAGCCGATGACCGCAATCGACGACGCCGCCATTGTGCTGCTGCTGGCCCGCGCCTTGGCCGCTGCATCCGGGGAGGGGCGGGTTGCGACACCCGCCCTGCACGCCGCTTGCCGTGCTGCGTTCCCCGCCTGGAATGTCACGCCCGCCGAAATCGGGGCGATCCTCTCCGGTGCCGGCTGGAAGCCTCGCCAATGGCGGGAGAGGCGCGGAAATCCTGACAATCGGATGCGCGGATACATGCCGCCAATGCCGCAGGGGCAACGATGAGTGCCGAACCGCTTAACCGGTGCGCGCGCGTCTATATAGACGAAGGCGTGACGCGGCACCGCAGACCGGAGACCCGAAGATGACTGAAACATTGCGCGCCAAAATGGCCGCCAAGGCCGGCGGCGACGTTGTTCGCACCGCTTGCAGGAATGACCTGATTGCCGCCCGCCGCAAGCTCTATGCCGGCGCCAAGGCGGTTGACGCCGCGTTGAAGCTGGGCACGGATGAGATGATCGACGCCGCCCGCCCGCTTGTGGCCGCTGCACGGCTGTTACCGGATACCTGACGCCATGACCGAGGATCAGATCGAGATGGTCGCCCTGGTGGCCGTGGCAGCCGCCGCCGCTCTGGGAGACAACAAGATCAGCACCGCCCGCCTCTGGCAGCCGCCGCCGCTCTGGGAGACAACAAGATCAGCACCGCCCGCCTCGTTGCCGCGTGCCGCACGGTGCCGCAACTTTCCACTGTCACACGATTCGGAGTTGGCCGTGCCATGAAGGGCGCCGGCTTTCAACGGGCGCAATGGCGTGAGTTCGGTGCAAAGTGCTCATTCTGCTCGGATCGAGTGCGAGGATACCGCATCGAGCGTAGCCGCGAGGCGAAATTGTGTGACGAAAACGCAACAAAGGGATACAACCACGCGCGGGCGGGAGAGGTCCATGACTGACGCCGAGATTGCCGAACTGCGCCGCGTAGCCGAAAACCAGCTGGTGCGGCCATCTGAGCGGGTGGAGGCCCGGCGCAAGCTGGTGGAGATGGGCGCGATACCGGGCCGGCGGCTGTTCGGAGACGACAAGCGCCGCGCCCTATACGCCGCCCGCGACATGCTGCGCGAGATGGGCTTCGAGTAGCACCGCGCCGAACTGACGCCGCTGTTCACGCAGCGCCGCAAGGAGGCATACGAGGCGCTCCATCCCGAGACGAGGCATGGAACGCCGGGCGTAAGTCGCCAAGTTGGCGACACACATGCATCCGAAAGCCGCTTCACAGCCGACACCGCAGCCCGCACCGGCCAGTCAGAGCGCAGCGAGCACATTGCGGAATGGGTCAGGCTGACGGGTGAGAAGGTGGAAGGCGCAACTTGCGCCGGCCATCTTGATGCATCTGGTCGCCGTCGTTCGCCTCAACAAATGCCATCCGGCATCAACGCCGCCGCCCGCGAACTCGGCATCGATCGCACCGAGGCGCAGCGCACAAGCAGCACCCGCCCGGTTATCTCGCACTGCGTGGCGGGCCGCTCTGCGGCGATACGTGAGCCTGTAGAGGCGCCCTAGCCGGCGGAGCGGCAATGCTTCCGTCACCGCCTGGCGCTGGGCTGGGCGAGGCCGCAGGCCGGGCGCCGGCTTCCATGACGACGATGCCCGAAACCGCTTCCAGATCGAACGCCGGTCAATGCGCCATCGTCCTGCATCCTGCCGCCGGTCGAGGGCCGGTCATGTGGCGGCCGCCGCGCGCCGGATTGCACGCCAGTTATCGACCCAATAGGGGAGATATAGATAGCGGATGCGGCATAGATAATCGGCATATAAAGGCTATTTGGTTGCAATAAGGCATGAATTGACCGCGCATCACCCGAAAAACCGCAGAAAACCGCAAGGAACCGCAAGTGGGTTGCGGTTTTTCGAGGCCGCCAACTCGACTAAATACCTGCAATTTTTCCAAGCATGGCCTCAAAACCGCAGGAACCGCAGAAACCGCAGGGGGTGCCAATCGCCCGAAACCGCGCAAACCGCCTCTCTAGGCTAAACACAAATTAAAATAGGACAGTATTACTGTCATATTATATATCTTATAGATATAATCTGCGGTTTTTAGAACACCTTTCGATACATCCCGTCTAAGCCTTGGGAGTTTCAAACTCGCTATCGGGTTTGATGCGCGACGTCCATAGACGTCCTAGGAGATGCGCGCCTCGAATGTATCCGGATATGTGTATCCAAGATATATCATGATTTTGGAATATTGCTGATGAAATCTATGGATTTAGGAAGTGGGTGGCGGAGGGAGTGTCCGCCTTACCTTGTGATCCAGCCTTAGAAAGATGCAGGGATAAGCCAAGCATTAGAGCCAAAAGACGCCCATTAATGTCCATTGACGTCCGATCAGATACGGGATTATGGTGTATCCATGAAGGCCCGAGCATATAGCCGGACAGTTCGACGGAGAGTTTGACGTGAAGAGCCCAGCGACCACGGCACATAGACCCCCTGCGGTTTCTGCGGTTTTTGCGGTTCCTGAGTGTCGGACCAATGAAATCAATGGCTTAGGTGCCAAACAAAACCGCAAGTGGGTTGCGGTTCGGTTGCGGTTTTCTGCGGTTTTCTGCGGTTCGGGGTGCTGACGATGCCTCGCACCGTCTCAAAACGCTTGAACGCTCTCGCCATTACGAACGCGAACCGCGAGGGCAACCTGCACGATGGGGGCGGTTTGTATTTGCGCGTTCGGGCTGACGGCTCGAAAAGTTGGGCGTTCCGCTACACGATGGCTGGACGCAAGCATTGGATGAGCCTTGGCCCGCTCCGGGATGTATCCCTGAGTGAAGCCCGCGAGCAGGCCCGCCAGCTACGTAATCTTGTGCGGGATGGGTTCGATCCGCTCGCCCAGCGCCGCGAACGCCAGCACCTCGCCGCCGAGCAGACTGCCAGAACCTTCGATGCCGTCGCCGCGGCTTATGTCGAGGCGCATCGAGCCGAATGGTCAAACCCAAAGCACGCTCAACAGTGGGAGAACACGCTCGCCACCTACGCCAGTCCGATCATTGGAAAGCGGCCGGTAAGCGAGATCAGCCTGCTCGACGTCCGCCGGGTGCTCGATCCGATCTGGGCCGAAAAGCCGGAGACGGCTAGCCGGCTGCGCGGCCGCGTCGAGGCCGTGCTGGCATACGCGACGGTTCATGGCTGGCGAAGCGGCGACAATCCGGCCCGCTGGCCGGGCTTCCTCGATCAGATTTATGCACCGAAAGCGAAAGTGCGGGCGGTGAAGCATCACGCTGCGCTCGACTACCACGACATGCCGGCCTTCATGGCCGAACTGCGCGAGCGTGAAGCCGTTTCGGCGCGATGCCTAGAGTTCGCCATCCTGACGGCTACACGCTCCGGCGAGGCGCGCGGCGCCCGATGGGATGAGATCGACTTTGACGCAGCCGTGTGGGTGATCCCGGCGCCTCGAATGAAGATGAAAAAAGAACACCGCGTGCCGCTGGCTCCGCGTGCCGTCGAACTCCTGCGCGAGATGGCAGGCCGCTCTCCCCGCCGGGATGGGCTGATCTTCCCCGGCGGCGCACCCGGCAAACCCATGACAGACGTTGCGCTCGCCAAGGCCGTCGCTGTGCTGCGGCCGGGCTTCACGGCGCATGGGATGCGGTCATCGTTTCGCGATTGGGCTGCAGAGATGACCAGCTTCCCACGCGAGATCGCCGAGGTTGCGTTGGCGCATATCAACAAAGACCGCACAGAGGCGGCATACCAGCGCGGCGACCTGCTCGCGAAGCGGCGGCAGCTTATGGAAGCCTGGGCGAACTACTGCGCCGGGCTGGTCGAGGAATCTGAAAAGGTGGTGGCGATGCGCCGCGCCTAACTGATCCGTGCCGGCCGGATGCCGGCGAACCGGGAGTGCCGGAGCGGGATTGCAGCCCGCCCCGGCGATTGATCCCGAATATGGAAGGCTGAACCATGCAACGAGATCGAAAAAACCATACCACGAATCCGGCCACGAATGACAATCGGCCCCGCGTGCTGGTGCTGGACGTGGCCCGCCGGGCCGAAGCCCCCGCCCGCGACCTGGCGGCGATGGCGACGACCGCCAGCGAGCGGCGCCTCGTCGGCCTGATCCTTTCAGGTGCGATGCACCGGGCCGGGCTGGCATGAACCGCCGCCACACGCTCAAGGCCGCGATGGCAAGCGCCGCCGCCATCGTCGCCCCTGCGGTCGCTACCGCTGCCGGCAACCCGGACGCCGAGCTTATCGCCATGTGCGACCGGTTCGTGCTGCTGCAAGCTGAATATGAGGCAGCGTATAAGGTGCCCGACCTGACAATCGAAACCGAGGAACGGATCGACGCGCAGACGGCACCCCTCGAAGCCGAGACACAGGATCTGCTCGACCGCATCACCCGAATGAAGGCTGAGACGGCTTCCGGGGTGGCTGCCATTGCCCGCGCCGCCCATGCTTACGCCGATTCTCGCGAACTCGACCCGACCAACGAGCGGCTCTATCTCTGTGATCGGCTGAACGCTCTGCTTATCCGTGATGCTGGGAGGCTGGCATGAGCCGCCCCGTCAAGAGCGTGGTGGAACTCCGCGCAGCCGACGTAGACGACAGCACAAGCCGGATGCAGGACGCCGCCCGCGCCCTGCGGACGTTCGCGAGTGATCTTCCCGCCGCGCCTGACGAAAGCAGGCTTCGCTCCCTGCGCTGGCTGGCGGACGCTGTGGAGATGGAGGCCCACGTGCTGCGCGATAACTGGCAGAAATTCTGCGATGACGCGGGTATGAACTCAGACGAGAGGGCAGCATGACCCGCGCAGCCAAGCCCGGCTCGAACGCCACGCTGCGCGAGGC
>NZ_NCAS01000038.1:0-22043 GCF_002255515.1 Acidiphilium sp. 20-67-58
GCAGCACCGGAAGCCTCGCCCCGCTACCTACGAACGCCACCATGCCCAGCAGGCGAGGCATAATCCCGTTTCCATAGGATCGTGAGACGTCACCGGCACTGAACAGCTACGGCACCTTATCCCCTCGGGGATATGTCCAGTCTCAAAGTATGAGGTTTCGTCAGGTGACGCGCCGCCTTGTGTGGCGTCGATAATCTCGAATGATATTTCCAAAATACGCCTCAAATTCAGAAAAAATATCAGGTAGGCCGATCTAATACGCTCTTTTAGATTTGGCGCATGATATGGTTAATTTCCCATTTAAGGAATATTTATCTCCGCAGGGTGCGCGGCCTCGGCGGCGGATCAGGCGGCGAGGTCTCACCTCCGGCCCGGCAACTTTGGGTCCTTCCCCAGCCATGCGACCGGCGGGGATTTCGCCCGCCCTGTCTCCGGCTGGGTGCAGGTCCGCAAAACCTGTCCGCAGTCCGCACCGGGCGCGGTCCTGTTTCACGCGCGCGGCGGTTACCCGTTGCTCGCCGGTTCCGCTTCCCCCAGCCGATCAGGCTCATAGCCTCGCACACGGATTGCAGGATTTCCGCGCCTTTCCCGCCATTGTCGATGCTTCCACCCGGCACCCGACAGAATCGCCCCTATTTCGGCGGGCGTGACATTCCAGGCGGGGAACGCGGCACGGCAGGCGGCGTGCAGGGCTGGTGTCGCAACCCGCCCCTCGCCGGATGCAGCAGCCAGAGCGCGGGCCAGTAGCAGCACAAGCCCGGCAGCGTCCTTCATGGTCCGGTCTCCAATGTGAACGCCAGCAGCGGGGCCATGTCGCGGGCGGCGGCCTCGATAACGGCTGGATGATCGGCTCTTGGCGTCTCGCCCAGCCGGGCCAGCAGTTCGGACCATTGCCGATCCAGCACCCGGATTGCGGCATCGTGCGACCGGCGGGCGGAGATGATCCGGGCGCGGAGTTCGGCCTTCGTCGTCATGTCCGCACCTCCCGCACCTGCCCAGCGCCAAGCGGCGGATGGCACGCCATGCAGCGCCAGCCCTTCGGCCTCTCCGCCTCGCACCACCAGGACGCACCCCGGCAGCACCGGCAGCGCGCGCTGGGCGTCGGCTGGATCGTCGGATCAGCCCATGAGACCGGCAAGTGATGCGGCACCGCCGCCGCCGTGTCTCCCGATCCCTCCGCGATTACGGCGGCGCGTTCCTCGCCCTGATAAGCCGCCTCGTTATCGGCCTCGGCCAGCAGTTCGGCGGCGAGGGCATCCCGCCGGGCGCGGGCCTCGGCCATCAGTGCGGACGGCACCCGGCTTGCGTGCTGCACAACCGGGCGGTCCCCTCTCAGCACCACCTCCGCCCCGGCGGCGCGAAGCCGGGGGAGCAGCGGCGAGGCGGAAAGGGCGGCGCTCACAGTTCCACCTCATCCGAAAAAATTTCGCTCCACCCCCCATTCGGGTCACTGCCAAAACTGACAAAAGCCCCGCTAGGGTCACTTTTGGCGGTTTTGTCAGTTCCCGGTTTGGGAGCCTCATAAAAATTTTTCCGATAGATCGCGCTGGGGCGGCCTCCGGTCGTCTCGGTCTTCACCACGACATGATGAAAGTCTGCCAGCACCTCTAGCGCCCGTTCCGTCGCTACCCGGTCAAGCCCGGCCCAGCCCCGCCGGTAAACGTCGCGGGCGGTGAAGGTCTCCGGCAACTCGGGGAGCCGCCCCGCCAGCAGCAGCGCCGCGACCATGCCGGGGTCGAGGATTTGAGCGTATAGGCGGCGGGCGTGGCTCTCCAGGTATTCAGTCCAGCGGATCGCGCGGGAGACATGCCTTGTACCCACCGCCGGAGCGTCGGGCGTGTCGATCAGGTGGAAGATCAGGGCCAGCGACGGCACCAGAGAGCGATATTTCGTCAGATGCGCTTCAAGCGCCGGGGGCATGTCTTCGGCATAAAAGCGCCGCTCGAATACCTCCCGCCAAGCGTTGAAAGCGTCCTGCCCGGCATCGTCAAAACGGATCGTCGGAATCTCGGTCGAGGTCGGGTCTCCAATCTGATCCAGCCGCTCGAAAACCGAATAGGCGCGGGTCTTCGCGGTCGTATCGGGCCACTCGTCAACGTTGCGCCAATCGTCGCCACGATCCGGCCAGACCAGCAGTTGCATACGCTGCAACAAGCCATCGTCCCCAGCCCCGCCCGCATTGGCTTGTGCGATGTATGAACGCAGTGGTCCCGGCTGGATTCCGCCCATCAGGGAGACGCAAGCGGCGTCGATTTCTATGGTTCCGCGCCCGATCCGGTCATAGGTGTAAGCCCCGTTCCCGTTCCAGGCTTCAAGATAAAATGCCCGGTCGTTCTCATGACCGTCCTTGTCCATCGAACGCAGCAGCCCGATCAGTTCATCCCGGAACAACAGCATCCCGCGCGGCGTCTCGATCAGCAGTTCGCCTAGCTTTTCAACGGTCGGGTCTTGCGTGACGTAACGGCGGCGGACAGGCGGCTTAATATCCTCGTCGTCCGCCCCCATCGCCGCGCGGGCGGCCTTTTCCGGGTCGTCGCCCGCCTTCATAGCTTCCCTGATGCTTCGCCCAGCGCTCTTTGTTCGCTCTTTCGCTACCAGCTTCGCTATCGATCCGTTCAACTCGTATTCGGCAACCTCCCGCTCGTATTTCTTCCGGGCCTCGATTTCCAATCGAGACAGAATTTTCCGGGCTTCGGCAATCGCCGGGGTCTTCATGAGCGAAGGGCGACCGACAACAGCCCCCCAGAGATTCGGCACCACAAGCCAGTCATCCCGCCGTTTTGGGTATATCCCCATCTGGCGACCGATCACGGCGCTTGCGGTGACGATGGCAGCGACGGCGGGGAAGTCAGGCGGGCATTGCATCCGGTTTGCAATGTCCAGCACCCAAGCCCGGAAGGCATCGGGCAGGAGGTCGCCGGCAAAGGATGCGACCGGCGGCAAGGAATCCGGCAACGGGATCGGGGCTATCGAGGTTTCGGGCCACCCCTCGGCATCGCGCGCGCTCTCGGTCTGCCCTTCGCTTACGGTTGCCTTGTCGTATATCCGCCGGAGTTCCCTACCCCCTGCTTCATTGCCCTTTTCGGCGGTCCATTCGGCTGTTGCGGGATGCTCGCGGAGAGCGGCGGCCATATCCTCATATGACCAGCCCACCGCCTTCAATGCCGCGCCCAGCATCATCGCGGCCTCGCTCCGGCTTCCGCACTTGTCGAGACGGTCGAGCGCGCGGCTCAGGCGCGGCGTCGAGGCGGCGGCGCGGTCGAGACGGTCGAGGATATTCCCGGCGGCGGGTGCGGCTTGTGCGGGCTTCCCATGCGGTGCGGCGGCCATCTTCCGGCCCTTAAATGCCGGGCCAACTTCGCGGATCAGCCGGAGTAAGTCATCGGTCGGGATCAGTTCGATTGCCTTCGGCGTTCCGGCAAGGTGATCGTCCGTTACCGCAAAGTAGCGGTTCCCCAGGTGCAACTCGATAGCGGGCGGATGGTCGCCACCACCGCGTTGCCACAGTTTGCCGTAGTCGGTTCCCATAGCCTCGCGGAGTTTGGGCAGGTCATCGGCGTGATAGCGGAAATACAGCTTCGCGCCGGTCTGGCTGGGGCTTACTTCGGCATAGGTCGGGATCATGTCGATAACGTCCCCGGCCCATGTTTCCATGTGTCCGGTTTCGGGATCGCGGCAGGTATCTAGGTCGATACCGCCCAGCCGGTAGCCATCGCCCAGATCGGACAACTCGATTCCGATACCACCTGCCCCATCCTGCACGATACGGCGCGCGGCGGCCTCGGCCTTGTCTCGGGTTGCCCAGGTTGAGGGATCGTTTGCCTTGGCGGGGTAGCCCGTTGCGGGGTTCAACGGCTCTTTCGTCGGTTTACTGTTCCGGTCGATTATGTGCCACGCCACCCAAAGCGGGCGGGATGCGAGGGCATCGAGGTCAGGCGCGGCGGGGATCGTGATTCCGTCCATCAGCGCGACTCCCGCCGGTCCAGCCGGGCGAAGCCGAAAACCAGTGCGGTTTGTCGGTCGTCGTAACGCTGGATCGCGGAGACGATGCAGCGGCGCGGGGGTTTCGGGCGGACAGTCAGCACCCGGCGGCGGGGGGCCTCGGGGTAGCGGCGGATCAAATGCTCGGGGTAGAGCAAGGGCGTAGCCTTTCTATCGGGGCCACGCTGGGGGTTGACTGGAAAGGGTTAGAGTCTCAGAGGTAGCTTGCTAAGTTTACTGAGGGTTTTTTTGTTCTCTAGCCCTGTCCCGCCCGCCCCTTTGCGTGGCGGGTTTTTTTATGCAGCCAGTGCGGCGATTGATCGGGTTTTGATCCTTACGGACGTTCCGATCTTGACCGCTTCCAGTCTCCCGGCAGCAATCCAGCGGCAACAAGTTGGGCGGCTTATTCGTAATGTCGCGCACGCCTCAGCAATCGTTGCCAGTGCAGGGGGTGATGTTAAGTCAATCGGTCGGGGTGGACTTGAGATTTTCGGCAAGGTCGCTCCTTTCATCTGTTGCGATTCGGTGAACCGCTGTGACTTTCCTATGCCCATAAGGGGGCATCTCGCAATAAGGGCATCTTTCACAGCCGTAGGGATTTTCGCTTGCTTGATTGGTAGCGTGTAAATCTCCGCCTGTTAGCACTCATGCCCGCCCCCGAATCGGCACCACCTCCGCTGCGCCATTCTCGATACCGTCGAGGGCATCGGCCAAGAGTTGCAGGGCCTCGGCAACTTGGGGGCGGTAACGGGATTTGTTGTAGGTGCTGGCAAGCGCTGAATGAATCGCAACATGGTTCAGCGCCGCTTCAACGATGTCGGGCATGATGCCCATCTCGCCCAGCAGCGTTGCTCCCGTTCGGCGTAGGTCGTGGCGATGCCATCCGGCAGTATTGCTCGCCCGCTGGATCGCGACGGTTGCCTTGTGCCAGTTCGAAAGCCTCCCGCCCGTCCCGGTCGGAAACAGGTAATCAACAGGGCCGGCATCATCCGGTTTGATTGCGGCAAGCAGTTCGCGCGCTTGCCGGGAAAGGGGGATCAGGTGCGGTATTTTGTTTTTGGGCTGGATAATGATCCAGGTCCCCGCCTCTAGGTCCACGTCCCGCCATCTCGCATCAACGGCCTCGTCGCGCCGGGCCAGCGTCAGCAGGATGAACCGCATACAGGCGGCGTAAGGGGTCGAGCCCGCTTTCAGCAGCGGCAGCAGCCGGGCCAGTTCATCGCGGGATAGAACACGGTCCCGCCGCCCAGGTGACGCGGGCGGCCTCAAGGCGGCCATCTCCGCCGGCACATAAGCGCGGCCCGGCGCGCTCGCCCATTTCAGGGCCGGGCGAATGTAGCGCACCGCCGCACCGGCAGACTGCCGCGCCGGCCAGCCATCGGCGGCAAGTTGCAGATCAACCAGCGTGATCTTGGGTAACGGAACGTCGATCAGTTTCCCGAACACGCTCTTGATGCGGCCTATCTGCTCCGGCCAGCTTCGCAGGTGTTCCCCGTGCAGCTTGGCATAGAGGTCCAGCAGCGCGCCCAGCGTTCCGATACCGTCCCGCCCTTCCTTGGCTATCTGCCGCCGCCGCCGGGCGTCCGCTATGGGGTCGGCTCCGCCCTTCACTTCGGCCCGGACGATAGCGCCACGGGCGCGGGCGTCGGCAATGCCCATCTGGGGGTATTCCCCCACCGGAAACCGCCTCAGGCTCCCCCAGCCATCGCGGCATGCCATGACCCAAGCGCGCCGGCCTCGGGGCGTGATGCGGAGACGGAGACCGGCGGTAGCTGAGTCGATCAGTTCGATCATCTTGCCGGTTTCGTTCACCCGGCGGATCGCGGAATTGATCGCAGTCTCGGTCAATCGGACGGTCATGCCTTGTGCCTCGCTTTGTGCCTCTCCCGTGCTTCATGGAATCCCGGATAGCATGAAGCAGGTTGAAACAACCTGAAACAGCCCTAAGGCATAGTTCAGGCATTATGCAAGGCTTTTCGGAACACTATCAGGGTGGGATAAGGCGGCTTGATACAGGGTGAGGCGGTCAAACTACCTTATTCGTAATCAGTAGGTCCCCAGTTCAATCCTGGGTGTCGGCACCATCTTTGTAACGCTGCCTCGAAGCCTCCATCGCGATGGCGCCATTCACGAGACGATATAGGCCCTCAGGGAGTCGACCTCGAATTCGGCCTCCTCGATCCTAGCCTTGACGAGATCGCCGATGCTGACCAGCCCCGCGAGTGTATCGTCCTCGAACACGGGGAGATGACGGCACCGATTGGTGGTCATGGCCAGCATGGCGTCCAGAATGGTGACATCGGGCGTGCATGATGCGACCAGTCGTGTCATCAGATCCGCCACGGTGCGGTTTTTGATGTCGCCATCAAGGTCACCTACGGCTCTCATGATGTCCCGTTCGGACAGCATGCCGATAAGTCGGCCGGCATCGTCGACCACCGGCGCCGCACCAATCCGCTTCGCTGCAAGAAACCTCGCGGCCTGGGGTATCGACTGACGCCCCTTGAGGACGACAGCCCCCCAGCCCTTCTGATCGAGAATTTGTCGAATTGTTGTCATCGCTTGTTCTCCGCAGTGGCGATACGGCTCTTGTCACGAACGCCGGAAAGAGAACGAGACCAGCGCGCGCAAGACGACCATTGCTCAAAGCTCCCCTTGGACATCCGATCAAAATGACCAGTCGGCGAAGTCTGGGAGCCGTTCCAGTATCCCGGTCTCAAAACTATGATCCCTCCGCTCGCGCAGGACCAGTACTTAAATGATCTGCGCGCGGAGCCAGCCATGCAAAACGCAACTGCATCTTAAAGCATCATCCGATCGGATGATGCGCTATCCGAGCATTACCTTTATCAGGGAAATAACGGGCGCAGGATAAGTTCCCAGAACCACGAGTACCACAGTGATGATACCGATCAGAGCGCTGCCCGATATCGGCACCCTCAGGCGACGAGCAGGGTCATCCTCCTGCAAGGGCGGCAAGCCCATCGCGATCAACACGCGCAGATAATAAAACAATCCGATCACGCTGCCGAGAACAAGTGCAGCGACCAGCCAGAACATCGCGGAGCCAACACCGGCAACGACAAGATAAAATTTCGCGATGAAACCCATTGTCGGCGGCATGCCGGCAAGAGAGAGCAGCATGAATGCGAAGCTCGCGGCGAGGAATGGGCGGGTGCGGAACAGGCCGCGGTAATCCTCGATCCGGTCGGCATCGCGCTCCGCACCCGGCGCGCTGAGCAGCGCGATGATGCCGAAGGCACCTAGGCTGGTGACCGCATAGGCCGCGAGGTAATAGGCCGCGGCATCCACGCCGAGTGCCGGCGCGGCAAGGAAGGCGACGAGCAGATAGCCCAGATGGGCGATGGAGGAATAGGCGAGCAGTCGTTTCACGTTGGTCTGCAGCAAGGCGAGCAGGTTGCCCGCGAGCATGGAGAGGATCGCGACCGCGGCGATGCCGGCGCGCAGCGAGGCATCCGCATGGCCGCCGGCGAGGGCGAAAAAGCGCAGGATCACGGCGAAGACGGCAATTTTCGAGACCACGGCGATGAAAGCGGTGACCGGCGCGGGCGCCCCCTCATACACATCGGGCGTCCACATGTGGAACGGGACCAGCGAGAGCTTGAAGGCAACGCCGGCGAGAATGAGCGCGATGCCGACGAGACGGTAGAGATCGGCCGGGCCGGCTTGATGGGCGAGCGCACCGATGCGGTCGAAGGACATCGAGCCGAAAGCGGCATAGATCAGCGCCATGCCGAACAGCAGGAAGGCGGAGGCGGCGCCGCTGAGGATGAGATATTTGGTGCCGGCCTCGGCTCCGGCGCCGCGCGGGCCGGCATAAGCGATCAGCCCGAGCAGCGAGATGCCCAGCGTTTCAATGCCAAGGAAGAACGATGCGAAATGCACGCTCGCCGGCAGGATGGCGGCGCCCAGCGTCGCGGTGAGCAGGAGGAGATAATATTCCTCGCGCGGCCCCTCGCCCACCCGGTCGAGGTAGATCCAGGAAAGCACGGCGACGACCAGGGCGGAGACCAGCACCAGGCCGGCGTAGAACAGGGCGGCGCCGTCGATGATGAAAAGCTTCGTCACGGCGACGGGGGATGCGGGGGCTGCGAGCGGCAGGGCGATGCAGCAGAGCAGCAGGCCGGCGATGGTCGAAAGGGCGACGAGGTGGTGATCGCGGCGGATGGCGATCAGCAGCATGACCAGGATCGTCACCGCGCCGAGCAGGGTGAAGGGCGCGAAGGCGGCGAAGGCCGGGGCGGTCATGGCCGGGGCGGTCATGGCGCGCGCTCCGCGACGTGTTGGGGCAGTGAAGCCGAGACCGCGGCGCTGTGCTGCACGGCCGACAGGCCCGGCGCCACCTCGTCAAAGACGGGCTGCGGATAGAGGCCGAGCCCGACGATGGCGACCACCAGCACCGCCATGACGGCGAGATGCGGCGGCGAGAGATCGGCGATCGTGTGATGGTGTGTCGGTTCCTGTACCGCGCCGTGGAAGGCGCGCTGGACCAGCAGCAGCGAATAGGCGGCGGCGGCGACCAGCCCGAAAGTGGCGATGACGGTGAAGACCACGCTGGCCCGGAAACTGCCGAGCAGGATCAGGAATTCACCGATGAAATTGCCGAGGCCGGGCAGGCCCAGCGAGGCGACGGCGAAGAACATGCCGCAGGCGGACAGGCGCGGCACCTGCCCCCAGAGCCCGCCCATGCGCCGCATGTCGCGGGTGTGGATGCGTTCCTGCAGGGCGCCGACCAGGACGAAGAGCGCGCCGGTGCTGATGCCGTGCGCCACCATCTGCGCCACCACGCCCTGCAGGGCGAGCGTGCTCCAGGCAAAAACACCGAGCAAGACGAAGCCCATGTGGCTGATGCTGCTATAGGCGACCAGGCGTTTGAGGTCGTTCTGGCCGTAGGCGAGCAGCGCGCCGTAGAGGATGCCGGCGACCGCGAGCACCATCGCCACCGGGGCGAAGGCGTGCGCCGCCGCGGGAAACAGCGGCACCACGAAGCGGATCAGGCCGTAGGCGCCGGTCTTCAGCAGGATGCCGGCGAGCAGCACGGACCCCGCGGTCGGGGCTTCGGTGTGGGCGTCCGGCAGCCAGGTGTGGAACGGCACCGCCGGCAGCTTCACGGCGAAGGCGATGAAGAAGCCGAGCATCAGCAGGAAGCCGGTGGTCGGGCTCATTTTCGTGCCGAGCAGGGCAAAATAGTTGAAGGTGAGATCGCCGGTCGCGTGCTGGTGGCTGAAGACGAGCACGAGGATCGACACCAGCATGAGCAGGCCGCTGCCCTGGGTGAAGAGAAAAAACTTGATCGCCGCGTAGGAGCGGTTCTCGTGGCCCCATAGCGCGATCATGAAATACATCGGCACCAGCATCAGTTCCCAGAAGAAGAAGAACAGGAACAGGTCGAGCGCGAGGAAGACGCCGATGACGCCGGTGGTGGTCCAGAGCAGGTTGGCGTGGAACAGGCCGGAACGATCGGTGATCTCGGTCCAGGAAATCACGACGCAGATGAGGCTGAGCACGATCGTCAGCAGGATCAGGACCAGGCTCAGCCCGTCGAGATCGAGTTCGAAGGAGATACCGAGCTGCGGAATCCATGGGGCGTCTAGCTGCGCGATCCACGCGCCATGGCCCGGAGCGGCGGCGGCGCCGATCAGGGGGAGTGCCATGAGAAGTTCGAGCGTGAGCACCGCGATCGAAACCCAGCGCGGGGCGTCCGGGTTGCGGCCGCCGGCGATCCAGGCCAGCCCGCCGCCGATCGCCGGGAAGATGAGGAGCCAGAACAGGATCATCGCAGCACCGCGATCGCGATCAGGCCGACCGAGCCGATGGCGAGGCTCGCGGCATAGAGGCGGACCCGACCGGTCTGGGTACGGCGGATCGCCCGGTGGAGCGCCTGCGTGGCCCAGGCAATGCCGTCGTAGAAACTGTCGATGAAATCGTCGCGGTCGACGCGGGCGGCCCAGATCACCGGGCGGACCAGCAGTCGGTCATAGAGCAGGTCGAACCCGGCGGCGCCATGCCAGAAGCGCCAGAGCGGCGTTTCGGCCGGCGGGCGCGACGGCCGCCAGTAGAGCACGGCGGCCAGTGCGATGCCGAGGATGGACGCGGCGCTGGCGAGCAGCAGCGGGGTGATGTCGGTCACCTCCCTAGTCGGGGGCAGCACCGGGGCGAGGAGCCTGGAGAGCAGCGTGACGTGGCCGAAGGCCGACGGCAGTTCGATGAAGCCGCCGACCAGCGACAGCACCGAGAGCACCAACAGCGGCACGATGACGCGCCAGCCGTAGGAGCCACTGACATGGGTATGCTCCTCGCCGAAAAACGCGATGAAGACGGCGCGGAAAATGTAGATTCCGGTGACGAAGGCGCCGATCACGCCGGCGAGCCAGAGCACGCGGCCGCCATTGCCATCGGCCCAGGCGCCCGAGAGGATCGCTTCCTTGCTGTAGAACCCCGAGGTGATCAGCGGCAGGGCGGCAAGGGCGGCGCTGCCGATCAGAAAGCTCCAGAAGGCGGCGGGCAGGCGCCGGGCCAGGCCGCCCATCCGGTAGATGTCCTGCTCGTGATGCAGGCGCATGGTGACGGTGCCGGCCGAGAGGAACAGCAGCGCCTTGAAGAAAGCGTGCGTCATGAAGTGGAACATCGCCGCGCGCCAGGCGCCGACACCGAGGGCAAGGAACATGTAGCCGATCTGGCTCATCGTCGAATAGGCAAGGATGCGCTTGATGTCGTTCTGCGCGAGGGCGCTGAAGCCGGCGAGCAGCAGGGTCGCCGCGCCGACGATGCCGACGGTGATTTCCGCCGCCGGCGCGAGCAGGAACAGCACATGGGTGCGGGCGATGAGGTAGACGCCGGCGGTGACCATTGTCGCGGCGTGGATGAGCGCGCTGACCGGGGTGGGGCCGGCCATCGCGTCGGGCAGCCAGGTCTGCAGCGGCAATTGCGCGGACTTGCCGACGGCGCCGCCGAGCAGGAGGAAGGCGATCAGCGTCGCGGCCGGCGAGCCGACATGCCAGGTGTGGGCGGCATCCCGCATCGCCCCGGCGATGTTCAGCGTGCCGAGGCGGCTGGCAATCAGCAGCAGGCCGATCAGGAAGGCGGTGTCGCCGACGCGGGTGACGATGAAGGCCTTGCGTGCGGCGAGGCCGTTGGCGGGGTCGCGCCACCAGAAGCCGATCAGCAGGTAGGAGCAGAGCCCGACCCCTTCCCAGCCGGCATAGAGGGCGAGGAAATTGTCGGCCATCACCAGCAGCAGCATGGCGGCGACGAAGAGGTTGAGATAGGCGAAGAAGCGGCCGTAGCCGTCCTCGCCTTCCATGAATTCGGTCGAGAAGAGATGGATGAGGAAGCCGACGCCGCTGGTGATGAGCATCATCAGCAGCGAGAGCGGATCGACCCGCAGGGCGAGGCCGAAGGAGAAATGGCCGACCGCGAACCAGCGCCACAGGGCCTGCTGGTAGGCGGCGCCGGCCGGCGGGTCGAGCAGGAAGGCGCCGGCGATGGCAAAGACGATGACGGCGGCGAGGCCGACCGAGAGCACGCCGATCAGCGCCTCGGCGCGGTGCGACAGGCGCCCGGTGCCGAGCATCAGCACGATCGAGCCGAGAAGCGGCAGGGTGGGGACGAGCCAGAGGACATGCTGCATCTGCCTACCCTCTCAGACCGTCGCCGGCATCGGCATCGAGCGTGGGAATCCGCCGGTGCATCAGCAGGATGAGTGCCAGGCCGACCGAGACTTCCGCCGCGGCGAGCGTGAGCACGAGGATGAACATGATCTGCCCGTCCGGCGAGGCCCAGCGGGCGCCGGCGACGATGAAGGCGACGCCGGCCGCGTTGAGCATCACCTCGAGCGACATCAGCATGAACAGCAGGTTGCGGCGGACCAGCACGCCGACGAGGCCCAGCGCGAAGAGGATCGCGGCGAGCAGCAGACCCTGGTCGAGCGGAACCGTTGCCATCGCGCTAGTCCGTTCCCATGACGGAGCGGCCGAGATGGAATGCCGCGACCAGGCCGGCGAGCAGGAGGAACGAGGCAAGCTCGACCGCGAGCATGTAGGGGCCGACCAGGGCGACGCCAACCGCATGGGCGCTGATCACCGCAGAGGCGGGGTGCGGCAGGCCGCCGGAGATGGCGACCGCACCGAGTTCGATGGCCAGCAGCAGGGCCAGGATGGACGGGCCGAACCAGGTGGCGGGGTGCAGCCAGCTGCTTTCGAGCCGGGCCGCTTCCTCGCCGATATTCAGCATCATGATCACGAAGACGAACAGGACCATGATGGCGCCGGCATAGATGATGACTTCCAGAGCCGCGGCGAAGGGCGCGCCGAGCACGAAGAACACGAGGGCGACGGCGAGCAGCGAGACCGTGAGATAGAGCAGCCCGTGCACGGCGGAGGGGCGGGTGATCATCATCGCCGTCGCGACGATCGCGATGATCGCGGAGATGACGAAGGTGGCGTTCATGATCCGTTATGCCTCCCCTTCCCGTCCGCGTTCATGGCAGCAGGCTGCGCGTGTCGATCGGCTTGCGCTCGCGCGCGGCCTCGCCCTTGTCCTTGCCCGGGATCGCGAGGCCGGAGACGCGGTAGAAATTGTAGTCGGGATACTTGCCGGTGCCGCTGATCAGCAGGTGTTCCTTCTCGTAGACGAGGTTCTGCCGGTCGTATTCGCTCATCTCGAAATCGGGGGTGAGCTGGATCGCATAGGTCGGGCAGGCTTCCTCGCAGAAGCCGCAGAAGATGCAGCGGGAGAAATTGATGCGAAAGAATTCGGGATACCAGCGGCCCTCGGCTTCGGTCTTCTGCAGGCTGATGCAGTCGACCGGGCAGGCGACCGCGCAGAGATAGCAGGAGACGCAGCGTTCCTCGCCATCCGGGTCGCGGGTGAGCACGATCCGGCCGCGATAGCGCGGAGCGAGATAGGGCATCTCGTCGGGATAGGATACCGTCACGTTGCGCTGGAACAGGTGCAGGAACGTGTACCAGAGCGTGACCAGCGAACTCAGCATGATCCCCTCCCCTTCATATGGCCGGCCCGGCGAGCATCAGCGCGCCGGTGATGAGGATGTTCAGCAAGGTGAGCGGCAGCAGGATTTTCCAGCCAAACGCCATGAACTGGTCGT
Source organism: Acidiphilium sp. 20-67-58 (assembly GCF_002255515.1). Taxonomy (NCBI): domain Bacteria; kingdom Pseudomonadati; phylum Pseudomonadota; class Alphaproteobacteria; order Acetobacterales; family Acidocellaceae; genus Acidiphilium; species Acidiphilium sp. 20-67-58. The sequence goes on from NZ_NCAS01000038.1 coordinate 13,109, forward strand.
AGCGCGGGCGCGGCAAGGCGGCGCGCAGCAGGATGAAGAAGGCGACGAAAAACCCGGTCTTGATCGCGAACCAGAGAAAGGGCGGCAGCAGCGGGCCGTACCAGCCGCCAAGGAACAGCACCGTCGTCATCGCCGAGACGACGATGATACCGATATATTCGCCGACGAAGAACATGCCGAACTTCATGCCGGAATACTCGGTATGGAACCCGGCGCCGAGTTCGTTCTCGCCTTCGGGCAGGTCGAACGGGAGGCGATGGGTTTCCGCGATACCGCCGAGAAAGAAAACGACGAAGCCGATGAATTGCGGCACCACGTACCAGAGATGAAGCTGGCTGTGGACGATATCGGTGAGGTTGAAGGAGCCGGCGAGCATCACCACGCCCACCAGCGACAGCCCCATGAAGACCTCGTAGCTCACCATCTGGGCTGCGGCGCGCATGCCGCCGAGGAGCGAGAACTTGTTGTTCGACGACCAGCCGGCAAGCACCACCGAGTACACGCCAAGCCCGCTCATGGCGAGGAAGAACAGCAGGCCGACATTGAGGTTGCCGATGATGCCGATCATCGGGGTCGCCGGGACGACGGCGATGGCGAGCATCACCGTGACCATCGAGATCGCCGGGGCGAGGACGAAGATGACCGGGTCGGCGAAGGGGGGGATCCAGTCCTGCTTGAACAGCAGCTTGATTCCATCGGCGACGACCTGGAGCACCCCGAAGGGGCCGGCGCGATTGGGGCCGTAACGGTCCTGCCAGAAGCCGAGCAGGCGCCGCTCGATCCAGGTCAGCAGGCCGGCGGCCGCCATCAGAACCGCGAGGCCGATCACAACGTTCAGCAGGCCGATGACGATCTCGTTGCCGTGGGTCATGACACGGGCGGCTCCGCCGGGCGCAGCCGCAGCAAGTCAGGGATGGCGTGCGCCTTGTGCGCGAGGCCGGCGAGCCCGGCGATGCCGCGCGGCAAGGCGGGGTCGATCTCGACCGCCAATTCTACCCGCGCATCGCCGATCTCGCAGGCCAGGGCCTGGCCGGCGGCGACGCCGAGGGAGGCGGCGTCCTCGGCGTTGAGGACGAGGGCGGGCGGTGTCGCGCGTTCGCGGATGGGCGGGGCGCGGCCGGCCTGTTCATCGTCATTGAAGACGCGAGGCAGCAGGATCGCGCGCCAATCGTCCGGCCGCGGAGAGAACGCGGCGGGGATCGATGCGTCGTAGGGCCGCGCGGCGTCCGGCCGGGCTTCGAGCAGGCGCACGCCGGGATCGCCGCCCTTGAGCGGGCCGTCGATTTCCGCCTGGAAGCGGTTGAGCGACTGCACCGAGTTCCAGCCCGGCGCCCAGAAGACCGGGCGCAGGGCCGGCGGGATGGTGCCGTGATGGCCTTCCATCGTCGCGCTGAACGGCGAGTCCGCCGGGACGGGCGGCTTCTTCTCGTGCACGTTGCGCCCGGCATCGATTGCGGTGCGGCCGGAATAACGGCGGGTTTCACTGGCGATGCGGGAGCCGACGACCCGGAAATCCGCCGGCGGCGCGACAGCCGGCAGGGTGGCGAAGTGCGGCAACGAGGCGGCCAGCGCGGCGGCGATGGCGTCGGTGGTGGTCAGGCTCTCGCAGGAGGCGAGCCCCGCGGCGCGGGCGGCGGCAACAAGCCAGCGCCAGGATTCGACGACAGCGTCCTCCGCGATGATCGGCGGGTAGAAACGCTGCGCCCGCCCCTCGGCATTGACCAGGGTGCCTTCGGCCTCGGCGAAACTCGCTGCAGGCAGGACGAGATCGGCCTGGCGCGTGGTGGGGCTTTCGGAATGGTCGAGCACCACGAGGCGCGAGGCGGCAAGCGTGGCCTCGATCACCGCCGCGGGCGCGCGGCGATGGAGGTCGTTTTCGAGCACGATGACAAGGGGCGCCCGCCGCGCCAGCGCGGTTTCGACACTGGCCTCCCCTGCCGTCATCAGGGCGAGGCCGAGGCTGTTGCATTCGGGCACGTTCAGCAGCAGCGCCGGCGTCTTGCCGCGGGCACGCAAGGCGATGGCGATGTTGGCGGCGGCACGGACGATGCTCTCCTCGCCGCTCTCGACGCCGGAGACGACGAGCGGGTTCGGCGCGGCAAGCAGCGCGTCGGCGATCTCGCGCGCGGCGGCGGCGAGGTCTGCGGACAGATCGGGAACGTCCGGCGCTGCGTTGTCGATGCGGGCGGCCACCGCGAAGCCGAGGCGGGCGATGTCGTCCGGTGCGGCGCGGAGGGCGCGCTGCGCGATGTCGTCCAGCCGTGTCGAGGCGGGGGTGGCGATGAAGACGGGGCTTCGCGTGTCGCCGGCGTGATTGCGCACGCCGGTATCCTGCCAGGCGGGGATTTTCGCCGCCGCCGCGCGCGCGATGCCGGCCCCGCGCGCGGCCTGCCGGATCGAGAGCGCCGCGCGCGGGGCGGCGTTGGGCAGGTCCGAGCCGAGCACCAACACCGCATCCGCCGTTTCCATTTCGCGCAGCGAGGGGACATGGACGGCGCCGGAGCCAAGAATGTCGGCGACAAGGCGCAGCAGGCGCGCCTCGCCCGCACTGACGCCAGGATAGAAATTCTGTTCACCGACGAGCTGGCGCAGGACGTAGTTCGATTCCAGCGAGGCGCGCGGCGAGCCGATTCCGATCACGGCTTCGCCGGCGCGCAGCAGGGCGGCGAGACGGGCGAGCGCATCGTCACGATCGATCGCAGCCTGGCTGCCATCGTCGCAGCACCGGAGCGGGGCGCGCAGACGATCCGCCTCGTTGACGAAACCGTAGCCGAACCGGCCGCGGTCGCAGAGGAAATAGGTGTTGACCGCGCCGTTGTAGCGATTGACGATGCGGCGGAGACGGTCGGCGCGGGCATTGGCGATGGTGTTACAGCCAAGCCCGCAATGGGCGCAGACCGAGGGTGCGCCGCGCAGATCCCATTTGCGGACGTAATGCGCGGAAAACGTCTTGTCGGTGAAAACGCCGGTCGGGCAGATCTCGATGAGATTGCCGCTGAACTCGTTTTCCAGCGTACCATCGGCGTGGCGGCCGAAATAGACGTGATCGTGGGCGGCGAAGACATCGAAATCGCGGCCGCCGGCATAGTCGCGATAGAAGCGCGAACAGCGGTAACAGGCGATGCAGCGGTTCATCTCGTGCTTGATGAACGGCCCGAGATCCTGGTTCAGGTGGGTGCGCTTGGTGAAGCGGTAGCGACGGTAGGTGTGGCCGGTCATCACCGTCATGTCCTGGAGGTGGCATTCGCCGCCCTCTTCGCAGACCGGACAATCATGCGGGTGATTGACCATCAGCCATTCGATCACGCTGGCGCGGAAGGCGGCGACCTCGGGATCGGCGATCGAGAAGCGCGCGCCCTCGGGCACCGGGGTCATGCAGGCCATGACCATGCGGCCGGTCTCGTCGTCCGGCCCGTCATATTGCTTGACGGCGCATTGCCGGCAGGCGCCGACCGAGCCGAGCGCCGGATGCCAGCAGAAATACGGCAGATCGAGCCCGGCGCCGAGGCAGGCCTGGAGCAGGTTTTCGTCGGGCTTCGCGGTCAGGGTCTTGCCGTCCACCTCGAAGGTCGTCATGTCCAGCTCTCCGCCGTGTCGTGCCAGGGGCAATGCCGCTCGCTGACATGACGTTCGAATTCCTCCCGGAAGAACTTCAGGCCGCTGCGCAGCGGCGCCATGGCACCGGGGGCGAGATCGCAGAAGGTGCGGCCGGGGCCGAGGAAGTCGACGTGATGGGCGAGCAGCTCGATGTCATCCGGCTCGCCCTCGCCGGCTTCCAGCGCGATGAGGATGCGCTCGACCCAGGGCAGGCCGTCGCGGCAGGGGGTGCACCAGCCGCAGGATTCCTGGGCGAAGAAATGCTCGATGTTGCGCAGCAGGCCGACCGGGCAGCGCTTCTGGTCCAGCACCAGGATATTGGCGGTACCGAGCCAGCTGCCGATCTTGCCGACGGAGTCGAAATCCATCGGGACGTCGAAATTCTCGCGCATGATGAACGCGGTCGACGCGCCGCCGGGCAGCACCGCGCGCGCCTCGTAGCCCTCGCGCATGCCGCCGGCATGTTCCTCGATGATTTCGTTGAGCGGCGTGCCCACCGGCAGTTCCCACAGACCGGGGCGGTTGACCCGGCCGCTGACGCCGTAGAGCTTGGTGCCGCCTTCGGTCGCGCTGCGGCTCAGGCCGAGAAACCAGTCGGCGCCGCGCTCGATGATGGACGGCACGCAGCACAGCGTTTCGACGTTGTTGACGACGGTGGGCTTGCCCCACAGGCCGCTGGTCGTCGAGCGCGGCGGGCGGGTGCGCGGCACGGCGCGCTTCCCCTCCAGTGCAGAGAACAACGCGCTGGCCTCGCCGCAGATATAGCGCCCGCCGCTGCCATGGACGTGGATGGTGAGCGAGAAGCCGGAGCCCAGGATATCGGTGCCGAGATAGCCGCGCGCCTCGGCCTCGGCCACGGCGCGGGAGAGCCGTTCCATCGCCAGCACGTATTCGCCACGGACGAAGATGTAGGCGGTTTCGGCCTGGACCGCGAAGGCGCCGATGATGATCCCCTCGATCATCAGATGCGGCGCGGCTTCGAGCAGGAGACGGTCCTTGAAGCTGCCTGGTTCCATCTCGTCGGCGTTGATGACGAGGTAACGGTGGCGCGGGGCGTCCGCGCCATGGGGCGCGCCTTCCCATTTGCGGCCGGCGGGGAAGCCGGCGCCGCCGCGGCCGCGTACCTTCGCGCGCTTGACCTCCTCGACGACGCTTTCCGGGGACATGCCGAAGGCCTTGCGCATCGCCGCGTAACCACCGGCGCGCTCGTAGCCGGCGATATCGAGCGGCTGGCGGCCCGGCTGGATGCATGAAGTGAGGGGTCTGTCCACCATCGCCATCACCTGTATTGCTCCAGGATCGTGTCGATCCGCTCGGGGGTGAGGTTGCCGTGCAGGTCGTCGCCGATCATCATCGCCGGGGCGCGATCGCAGCAGCCGAGGCAGACGATCGGCAGCAGGGTGAACCGGCCATCCGGCGTGGTTTCCCCCGGCTCGATGCCGAGGCGCTGGCGCAGCAGGTTGCGCGCCGCAGTTGCGCCCATGACCCAGCAGGCCACGCTGTCGCACAGCAGGATGACGTGGCGGCCCACCGGGCGGCGGAAGATCAGGTTGTAGAAGGTGGCGACGCCGTCGAGCTCGGCGGGAGTCATGCCGAGCAGGGCGGCCACTTCGGCGAGGTGATCGTCGGAGACATGGCCGTGGCGCTTCTGCACTGCCTTCAGCGCATCGATGCCGGCGGCGCGCGGGGTTTCGGATTCGCGCAGAAACGTCGCGATCGTCTCCCGCAGGGCGGGATCGAGCGGTGCGGACGCCGGATTGCGTTCAGCGGTCGACATCGGCCATCACGAAATCGATGCTGCCGATGATCGCGATCAGATCGGCGACATAGGCGCCGCGGCTGATCAGCGGGATCATCTGCAGATGGGGAAAGGACGGGGTGCGGATGCGGGTGCGGTAGGAGACGGTGTCGCCGTCGGCGACCAGGTAATAGCCGTTGATGCCCTTGGTCGCCTCGATGCTGACCATCGCCTCCCCGGGCGGCAGCACGGGGCCCCAGCTGACATTGAGGAAATGGGTGATCAGGGTTTCGATGTCCTGCATCGTCCGCTCCTTGAGCGGCGGCGTGGTCAGCCGGTGGTCGGACTTGTAGGGGCCGGGCGGCATGTTTTCGAGGCACTGGCGGATGATGCGCAGGCTCTGGCGGATTTCCTCGATATGGACCACCACGCGGTCGTAGCAGTCGCCGTTGTGGCAGATCGGGATGTCGAACTCGAGCTGGTCATATCCGGAATAGGGGCGCTGGCGTCGATAGTCCCAGCCAAGGCCGCAGGCGCGCAGGCCGGGGCCGGTCACCCCCCAGTCCAGCGCTTCCTCCAGCGTGTAGGCGCCGACGCCGATAGTGCGGGCCTTGAAGAGGCGGTTGCGCATGACGAGCTTGTCGTATTCATCGAGCCGCTTCGACTGGTAGCCGAGATAGTCGCGGATCATCCGGTCCCAGCCCTGCGGCAGGTCCGCCGCGACGCCGCCGATGCGGAACCAGGCGGGATGCATGCGGAAGCCGCAGATCGCCTCGATGATCTGGAACACCCGCTCGCGGTCGGAGAACATGTAGAAGACCGGCGAAAGCTGGCCGACATCCTGCGACATGGTGCCGTAGAACACGAGATGGCTCGCGATGCGGAACAGCTCGGCGAGCATGATGCGGATCATCTGCGCGCGGGACGGCACCTCGATCCCGGCGAGGCGCTCGACTGCAATCACATAGGGGAAGTTGTTCATCACGCCGCCGAGATAGTCGATGCGGTCGGTATAGGGGATGTAGGTGTGCCAGGACTGGCGCTCGGCCATCTTCTCGGCGCCGCGGTGATGAAAGCCGATCTCGGGCACCGCATCGACGATTGCCTCGCCCTCGAGCTGGAGGATGATGCGAAAAACGCCGTGGACGCTGGGGTGGTTGGGGCCGAGATTGAGGAACATGAAGTCGGAGTTCTCGCTGTGCCGCTTCATGCCCCAGGCCTCGGGGTTGAAGCGCAGCGCCTCCTGTTCGGCGCGCTCCTTCTCCTCGGTGAGGATGTAGGGGCCCATCTCGGTGGCGCGGGCGATGTAGTCCTTGCGTAGCGGATGACCGGTCCAGGTCGGCGGCGTGAGGATGCGGAACAGGGTCGGGTGGCCGGCGAAGCCGATGCCGAACATGTCCCAGACCTCGCGTTCGTACCAATTGGCGTTGGGCCAGATATCCGCGATGCTCTGCACCTCGAGCGCGCCCTCGGCGAGCGGAACCTTGATGCGGACATCATCGTTCCGCTCGAAGGAGACGAGGTGATAGACGAGGGTGAAATCGGATGCTGGCAATCCATCGCGATGGACGCGCTGGCGTTCGTCGATCGCGGTGAGGTCGTAGAGCATCTGGAAGCGCCTTGTGGCGCCGTCGCGCAGGTGCCGGATCACGGCATGCAGGATGTCGCGATCGATCCAGATCGTCGGGATCCGGTCGGCGGTCTGCTGCAGGGTGAAGGAAATCGGCCCGAGCGTCCGGACCAGGTCGGACACGATGCCCTGTTCGGCCTCTGTGGCGGGGATGCTGTTGAATTCCGTCAGCATCCCGCCCTCCCTACACGCTGTCCGGCGTGGGGAGGCTGCCGGCGGCTTGCCTCTCCTGGTGTTTGAGATCGCGGAAGCTGGGCCGCTCGATCTTCTCGGCGCCGTTGGGCCCGACCATCCAGCTGAGCGGCCGGCGCTCGGAACCGATCGAATTCTGCAGCAGCGTCAGCCCTTCGAGCAGCGCATCCGGCCGCGGTGGGCAGCCGGGAACGTAGACATCGACGGGCAGGAAGCTGTCGGCGCCCTGGACGACGGCGTAGATGTCGTACATCCCGCCCGAGTTGGCGCAGGCGCCCATCGAGATGACCCAGCGCGGCTCCAGCATCTGGTCGTAGAGATACTTGATGACGGGCGCCATCTTCACGAAGACGGTACCGGATATGACGATCAGGTCGGCCTCGCGCGGGGTGGCGCGCAGCACTTCCGAGCCGAAGCGGGCGATGTCGAACTTGCTGGTGAAGGCGGTTGCCATTTCGACATAGCAGCAGGAAAGGCCGAAATTGAACGGCCAGATCGAATATTTGCGGCCCCAGGCCACCATGTCTTCCAGCCGACCGAGGGCTACGTTGCGGCGCACGGCATCGGTGAAGGTGCCACTACCGGGGGATGGGGCGGGCGCGTGGCCGGCGGCGCCAAGGCCGCGGAGCAGCGGCGCCGTCGTGGACGCCTGTTGTCCCGTTCCGCCTTTGCCAAAGGTGAACCGCATGGCGTCAGCGCCCCCGCGCCCTGGCAAGTGGCCGTGGCCTCGGCCCCCATTCCAGCGCCCCGGCGCGCCACAGATAGACGAGGGCGGCAAGCAGGGCGAGAATGAAGACCGTGATCACGACATAGCCGGTCCATCCCGCGGCATGGACCGCCGTTGCCCACGCGTAGAGATAGGCGGCCTCGAGATCGAAGATCACGAAGAACATCGCGATGAGATAGAATTGCACGGGAAGCCGGAAGCGGGCGTAGCCGACGGTGACGATGCCGGATTCGAACGGTTCGCTGGTGGCCCGCTTCATGTGCCGCTGGCCGAGGAAATGAGACACACCGATCATACCCGCGACCAGAGCGACCACGAAACAGGTGTAAACCAGCATTACCCAATAATGGGTGGCATACCCCATAGTCGACGTCCTTCACTCCAGCAGCGCGGATACCGCGAACATCGGAACCAACCGCAAAACGACAGGACTATTAGTTTGTTAACTGACACTATCAACTTGCCGTCTGTCAAGAAGACTTTCAGCAAGGAGAATATTCAAATTTCCAATGGCATAAAAATCAACACGTTATCGGCAACCCGTCGTCCAGGCGCGCGCCGACAGGCTGATAGCGCGCCTTCCGAAAAGGGAGATCTGCCCCATGATGGGACGGAGACACATGATCGCTCCCGGCGCGCAGGTTCAGCTGGCGCCAGAGCCGAGTCGCCGTCAGAGTACGCTCCGATCCATCCGGATCGGATGTCGTGCTCTGTCTTATTGATAATTAGAGCATCTTTATCCGATCAGATGATTCCATCTGATCGGATGATGCTCTAGGTTTCAGTCATCACGCGAATGGACAACAATGCCGAGGCCGATCTTGATTCCCGAACCATTGGCCTGACACTGCCTCTGGGCGTAGTCATCTTGGGCGAGCGTGACGGCCTTGCCATTCACGCGAATGAATGGACCTTCGATTGGCTGGACCTGAAACATGCCGACTGATTTATTGTTTATCCACATGTTTTTTATTATATTTGAACTGAAAGACATATCCAAAATAAATCTACATGTTTTTTTAGATAAATGTCTTATTTTTATTTTATATTT
>NZ_NCAS01000039.1:0-20602 GCF_002255515.1 Acidiphilium sp. 20-67-58
GGGGGCATGCCCCCAACCCCGTTGCCATCACATCAACCCTCAGCCATCAAAGCAAAGGACTCTACTTCTGAACGGTACCAATCAGGGGTGCACGTCAGTCTGCGCGACGATGCCCCAATCGTTATCCCGCGTTTGGGAGGACGGTTTCAAAGACCGTGATTTTTATCCCTGTCACCCCGATCAAATTGCCAGACCGTCAATCGAACATTCAGGTTCACGTTCCGTGACGCTCAAGGCGCTGGTGGAGAACGTATCGGTGTGGCGGCATACCGGAGCACAGGGTGGTTGCTGGCTGGTTTCTGATTCGCGTGATCGACTACGCTGGCGGCTGAATCGTGGCAAAAAGGGTGCCCGATATTGCAGTCGCGATGGCCGTTCCGAACTCCCACAACCGGCCTGAAAATCCATGGTCGTCCTGACCACCACTTGCCAAAAGTGACAGAAAACAAGGTTTCGTGTGGTAGCTGGGTGGTATCTAAGAGGCGCACGACCAAGATAAGTTATCGTGGCACAACTCAAAAAACCGTTTGATTTCGGTGGGTTGTGTGGTGGGCGCGACAGGGATTGAACCTGTGACCCCTGCCATGTCAAGGCAGTGCTCTCCCGCTGAGCTACGCGCCCGCCGATGCGGTGCACCGGGTATTACAGGCCGCCGCCCCGCGATGCAAGAGGGTCGGAGCCGGTCAGCGCGGCGCCATCCGCAAGGCACCATCCAACCGAATTGTTTCACCGTTCAGCATCGTGTTCCCGATGATATGGCAGACCAGCGCGGCATATTCCGACGGCCGTCCGAGTCGCGGCGGAAACGGTACGGCGGCGCCGAGGGTGTGTTGCGCCTCGTCCGGCAGGCCGGCCATCATCGGGGTTTCGAACACGCCGGGCGCGATCGTCATCACCCGGATTCCGTTGCGCGCCAACTCCCGCGCCAGCGGCAGCGTCATGCCGGCCACCCCGGCCTTCGAGGCGGCATAGGCGGCCTGGCCGATCTGCCCGTCGAACGCCGCGATCGAGGCGGTGTTCACGATCACCCCGCGCTCGCCGCCCTCATCCGGCGCACCTTCCGCCATCGCCGCGGCGGCGAGGCGGATAATGTTGAACGTGCCGATGAGGTTTACCGAAATCACCCGTGCGAACCGCTCGAGCGATGCCGGCCCGTCGCGTCCCAGCACCTTCTCGCCCAGCACGATTCCGGCGCAGTTCACCAGCCCGTGCAGCCCGCCAAACGCCGCCCGCGCAGTCGCGACAGCAGCCTCCGCCTGGCCGGCATCCGTCACATCCGTCCGCACGAACCGCGCGGCCGCTCCAAGTTCCGCCGCCAGCGCCATGCCCGGCCCCTCGGCCACATCCGCAAGCATCACGCGCCCGCCCTGCGCGGCAAGTGCACGCGCCGCGGCCGCACCAAGCCCGGAGCCACCGCCGGTGATCAGAAATACCCTGTCGCGAATGTCCATTTTTACTCCACCCCGTCAGATTGCCCGGCGTGCCATCATGCCTGGGCGCCGCCCTCGCCCGAGGCCAACTCTGGAAATGCGCTCTCGGCGAAGCGCACCACCTCGCCCGCCAGCCCCGCCTCGCCGCCCGCCTCGCCGCGCCGCAGCTGCACGCGCCGGATCTTCCCCGAAATCGTTTTAGGCAGATCGGTGACGAACACGATCTCGCGGATGCGCTTGAACGGCGCCAGCCGCGCTCGCGCATGCCGGAAGATCGACAGCGCGGTCGCCCGGTCCGCCACCGCGCCGGGCACCAGCGCGACATAGGCGACCGGCACCGAGAGGCGGATCTCGTCCGGCTTCGGCACCACCGCCGCCTCGGCGACGCTGGCGTGCTCGATCAGCACGCTCTCAAGCTCGAACGGGCTGATCCGGTAATCGGACGACTTGAACACGTCATCCGCGCGCCCGACAAAGGTGAGATAGCCATCGGCGTCGATCTGAGCGACATCGCCGGTCCGGTAATAGGCGCCGTCGGTGCCGCGCAGCGCGCCGGTTGCGGCATCGACATAGCCGCGCATTAGCCCGGCCGGCCGCGCCGCGCCGAGCGGCAGCGCCACCTCGCCCTCGGTCACCGAATCGTTCGCCTGGTCGAGAATGGCGATGCGATAGCCCGGCAGCGGCCTCCCCATCGACCCCGGCTTCACCGCCTGGCCCGGCGAATTGCCGATCTGCGCGGTCGTCTCGGTCTGGCCGTAGCCATCGCGGATCGTCAGCCCCCACATCGCCCGCACCCGGTCGATGATCTCGGCGTTCAGCGGCTCGCCGGCGCAGGCCAACTCGCGCAGTGCTACCTTCCATTGTGCGAGATCGTTCTGGATCAGCAGCCGCCAGACCGTCGGCGGCGCGCAGAGCGTCGTCACCTTGCAGCGGACCAGCGTATCGAGCAGCGCCTTCGCCTCGAAGCGCGGCTGGTTGACGATGAACACCGTCGCCCCCGCGTTCCACGGCGCGAAGAAACTGCTCCAGGCGTGCTTCGCCCAGCCCGGCGATGAAATGTTCAGATGCACATCCCCAGGCTGCAACCCGATCCAGTACATCGTCGAGAGACTGCCGACCGGATAGGAATAATGCGAATGCAGAACGAGTTTCGGCTTCGCCGTGGTACCCGAGGTGAAATAGAGCAGCAGCGGATCATCCGCCCGCGTCGGCCCGTCCGGCACGAAATCGGCGCTCTCGCCCTCCGGCGCGTAGGGCGTCCACCCATCGGGCGCGCCGCCGATCGCGATCCGCTGGAACGAGCCTGCCACCGCGTCGAACTTCGCCGCCTGGTCCGCCGTCGTCACCACGAAACGCGCCGCTCCGCGTTCCACCCGGTCCTGCAACTCCTCAGGCGTCAGCAGGGTCGTTGCCGGAATCACCACCGCGCCGAGCTTGATCGCCGCCAGCATCACATCCCAGAGCGGCACGACATTGCCGAGCAGCAGGATCAGCCGGTCGCCCCGCCGCACGCCCTGGGCGCGGAGGAAATTCGCCGTCCGGTTCGAGCGGGCGGACAATTCGGCGAAGCTCAGCCGCACGTCCTCCCCGCCTGCCGGATCGGCGATCCACAGCGCCGGGCGCTGCGCGCTGCCAGCATCGCGGGCGAGATGCGCGTCGAACCAGTCGAGCGCCCAGTTGAAATCCCGCGCCTCCGGCCAGCGGAATCCGGCGGAGGCGACGGCAAGATCGGTCCGGTGGTCGAGAAGGAACTGCCGCGCGGCGATGAAGTCGGTCATGGACGTTTCCTTTGTTCTGGTTCCGCGCCTCGGCACCGCTCAGGCGGGTTTCGACGCCGCCGAGATCGCCCGGAAGATCGCGGAAAAATCCTCGCCGCCATGCCCGGCTTCGGCGAAGGCGGCGTAGATGTCGCGCGCATGGCGGCCGAGCGCGGTCTCGGTCCCGGTCGCCGCCGACGCCTCCATCGCGAGGCCAAGATCCTTCAGCATCAGTGCTGCGGCGAAGCCCGGCCGGTATTCGTGGTTCGCCGGGCTCGCCGGCACCGGCCCCGGCACCGGGCAATAGGAGGTCAGCGACCAGCACTGGCCCGAGGCAGTGGAAGCCACGTCGAACAGTTTCTGCCGGTCGAGCCCAAGCCGGTCGGCCAGGGCAAAAGCCTCGCTCACCGCGATCATTGAGATGCCGAGGATCATGTTGTTGCAGATTTTCGCCGCCTGCCCGGCCCCGGCCCCGCCGCAATGCACGATGCGCCGGCCCATCGCCGCCAGCAGCGGCTCGCCGCGCTCGAACGCCTCGGCGCTGCCGCCGGCCATGAAAGTCAGCGTCCCCGCGCTGGCCCCGCCCACCCCGCCGGAGACCGGCGCATCGAGCGACAGCATGCCCCGCCCCGCCGCCACCGCGTGCGCGGCACGGGCAGAATCGACATCGATCGTCGAGCAGTCGATGAACAGCGTGCCGGCCCGCGCTGCCGGCAGAATGCCGTCCGCCGCCTCATAGACCGCGCGTACGATCGGGCCGGAAGGCAGCATGGTGATCACCGCATCGGCGTCGCGCGCCGCATCGGCGGCAAGCTCGACGATCGTCACACCTGCCGCCGCCGCCGCCTCGCGCGCAGCAGGCACGGTGTCGAAGCCGAACACAGCATGGCCCGCGCGGACCAGATTGGCGGCCATCGGGCCGCCCATGTTGCCCAGGCCGATGAATCCGATCCGTGCCATGCGTGTCCTCCTGTCAGGTTGTTAGTGCGTCGAGCCCCAGCTCGTCGGCGCCGAGCGGCGCGAAATATGCATCGAGCGCGTCATCGTCCACCGCTTCGAGCGTCGCCGGCTGCCAGCGTGGATTGCGGTCCTTGTCGACGAGCTGCGCCCGCACGCCCTCGACGAAATCATGCGCGGCGACACAGCGCACCGCGACGCGGAATTCGCGGTCGATCGCGGTTTCCACCTTCGCATCGCCCCGCGCCGCACGCACGAGGCGCAGGCTGAGCTTCACCGAGGTCGGCGACATCCGCCTGATCGTTGCGGCTGCCTCGCGCGCCGCCGGTTCGGCATGCGCCTCCAGCGCCGCGAGAATTGCCTCCGCTGTCGGCGCCTTGTAGCAATCGTCGATCCAGGTGCGCGCTGCGAGCAGCGGCGAGGCCGGCGCAGCCGTCGCGAAGGCAGCGATGCAGTCATCGACATCGGCGCCATCGACCAGCGCCGCGAGAGCCGCTGTCAGCGCCGGCAGATGCCGGCTTTCCACATAATGATCGGCGATGCCGCACGAGACCGCATCGGCGCCGGTCATCCGGTGCGCGGTCAGTGCCGCGTGAATGCCGGTCTCGCCCGGCATCCGCCCGAGCAGGAAGGTGCCGCCGACATCCGGCACGAAGCCGATGCCGACCTCCGGCATCGCCAGCATCGTCCGCTCGGTGACGATGCGGTGCGACCCGTGCGCCGAAATGCCGACGCCGCCGCCCATCACGATCCCGTCCATCAGTGCCACGAAGGGTTTCGGATAATTCGCGATATGCGCGTTCATCCTGTATTCGTCGCCAAAGAACGGAAAGGCGAGGCGTTCGCCGCCGCTCTTCGCCGCATCGTACAGCGCGCGGATATCGCCGCCCGCGCAGAGCCCGCGCTCGCCGCGCCCGTCCACCATCACGAAGGCGACGGAAGGATCATCCGCCCAGCGCAGCAGTGCCGCGTCGATCGCCACTTCCATGTCGTGCGTCAGCGCGTTCAGCGCCCGCGGCCGGTTCAGGCTGATCCGGCCGACCCGCCCCTCGATCCGGATGTCGACATCCGCGGTGATCTCCCCGCTCATGCGTTCCGCCCGACCAGGCCGCGCGCGACGATCAGTCTCATGATTTCGTTCGTCCCTTCCAGAATCTGATGCACCCGCAGATCGCGCACGATCTTCTCGATGCCGTATTCGGCGAGATACCCGTAGCCGCCGAACAGTTGCAGCGCGTTGTTGGCAACGTTGAAACCGGTATCGGTGGCGATCCGCTTCGCCATCGCACAGCGCCGCGTCGCGTCCGCCTCGCCGCGGTCGAGTGAAGCTGCAGCCGACCACAGGAAGATCCGCGCCGCCTCCAGCTCGGTCGCCATATCCGCAAGCCGGAACTGCAACGCCTGGAAATCTTCCAGCCGCCGGCCAAATGCCTCGCGCTCGCCCATGTATCGCTGCGCCTTCTCCAGCGCCGCCTGCGCGCCGCCGAGCGAACAGGCGCCAATATTCACCCGCCCGCCATCGAGCCCGCTCATCGCGATGCGGAACCCCTCGCCTTCCGCGCCGAGCCGGAAGCGCGCCGGAATACGGCAGGATTCGAAAATCACCTGGCGGGTCGGCTGCGCGTTCCAGCCCATTTTCCGTTCGTTGGCGCCGAAGCCCAGACCCTTGGCATCCTTCGGCACCAAGAAGGAGGAAATCCCGCGCGGCCCGGCGCCGCCGCTGCGCGCCATCACCAGGTAAAGGTCGGTTGCCCCCGCACCCGAGATGAACTGCTTGACGCCGTCGAGCACGTAATCATCGCCATCGCGCACCGCCTTCGTCTTCAGCGCCGCCGCATCCGATCCCGCGCCCGGCTCGGTCAGACAGTAGCTGGCGAGATGCTCCATGCTCACCAGCGCCGGCAGCAGGTTCCGGCGCTGCGCGTCGTCACCGAACCGGTCGACCATCCAGGCCACCATGTTGTGGATCGACATATAGGCCGAAACCGCGGGGCAGCCGGTCGCCAGTGCCTCGAAGATCAACGCCGCGTCGAGCCGGGTCAGCCCCGAGCCGCCGCTCTCCTCGCGCACATAGATCCCGCCCATGCCGAGGGCGGCACCCTCGCGGATCACGTCGACAGGAAAATGCTTCGCCTCGTCCCAGGCAACCGCGTGCGGTGCGAGCCGCTCATCGGCGAAGCCGCGCGCCATCTCGGCAATCGCGCGCTGCGCCTCATCGAGCGCGAATTGCGGCGTTGCGTCGGATGGCGTCGTGGCGTTCATTGGTTCCTCCCGAAAGCGGCGTCTCCGTCAGCCGATCGGCTCGGGCACGACGGTCTTGACGATCGTCGCATCCAGCGCCTCGAACCCGGCATAGTCGATGGTCTCGTACAATTCGGCGCGCGTCAGCATCGCCTCGACGCAGTTCTGCGCACCGCCATCGCGCCTGATCGCGGTGTAGAGAGTTTCCACCGCCTTCGCCGAAACCCGCAGCGAGGTGACCGGCCAGATCACCATCCGGTAGCCCATTTCCTCGAACTCGGCGGCGGTGAAGAACGGCGTGCGGCCGAACTCGGTCATGTTGGCGAGCAGCGGCACGCCGGGCATCCGGCGGGCGAATTCGCGGAACATATCGGCGCTGTAGAGCGCTTCGGGGAAAATCGCATCCGCCCCGGCCTCGACATACATCTTCGCCCGGGCCACCGCGCCGTCCATCCCCTCGCTCGCCGCGGCATCGGTGCGCGCGATGATGTAGAGATTCCGGCGCGCATGGGCGGCCGCCGCCACCTTCGCCGCCATGTCGCGCGCATCGGCGAGCTTCTTGTCGTTCAGATGGCCGCATTTCTTCGGCAGCAGCTGGTCCTCGATATGCACGGCGCCCGCACCGGCATCCTCGAAGCTGCGCACCATGTGCATCACGTTGAGCGCCTCGCCATAGCCGGTGTCGCCATCGACGACCACCGGAAGGCCGGAGGCCCGCGCCACCTGGCGGACGAAGAAACACACTTCGTCGACGGTGATGATGCCGAGATCCGGCAGCCCCATCGAGGCGGTCATCGCCGCCCCGGAGAGATAACACGCCTCGAACCCGGCCCGCATCGCCTGGCGCCCGGCAAGCCCGTTATGCGCGCCCGGAATATGCACGATCGGCCCGCGCTCGACGAGTTCGCGGAAGCGCAGCCCGGCGGCGCGCTCCGGCAGGCCGGATGCTTGCAGATAGCTCATCGAACCCTCCTCAGCCGCGCTTTTCGAGCGGCACGAACTTGCGATCCTCCGGCCCTACGTAATTGGCCGAGGGACGAATGATCTTGTTGTCGGCGCGCTGTTCCATCACGTGCGCGCTCCAGCCGGCGGTCCGCGCGATCACGAAGAGCGGCGTGAACATCGCGGTCGGCACACCCATCATGTGGTACGACACGGCCGAGAACCAGTCGAGATTTGGGAACATCCGCTTCGCGTCGTGCATAACGCTCTCGATCCCCGCGGCGATGTTGAACATCTTCATCGATCCCGCCTGCTCCGAGAGCGACTGGGCGACGCGCTTGATCACCACGTTGCGCGGATCGGCGATGGTATAGACCGGATGGCCAAAGCCGATGATGACCTCGCGCGCCTCGATGCGCCGGCGGATATCCGCCTCCGCCTCGTCAGGGTCGGCGTAGCGCTTCTGCACCTCGAAGGCGAACTCGTTGGCGCCGCCATGCTTCGGCCCGCGCAGCGCACCGATGCCGGCAGTGATCGCCGAATGGATGTCAGACCCGGTGCCGGCGACGACGCGCGCGGCGAAGGTCGAGGCGTTGAATTCATGTTCAGCATACAGGATGAGCGAGGTATGCATCGCCCGCACCCAGGCATCGACCGGCCGCCGGCCGTGCAGCAGGTGCAGGAAATGCGCGCCGATCGACCCATCGTCGGTCTCGACCTCGATGCGACGGCCATTGGTGCTGAAATGATACCAGTAGAGCAGCATCGAGCCGAGTGAGGCGATCAGCCGGTCCGCCACGTCGCGCGCACCGGCCGGGTTGTGGTCGTGCGCCTCCGGCAGCACGCAGCCCAGGGCGGAGACGCCGCTGCGCATGACGTCCATCGGGTGCGCCGCCGCCGGCAGCGCCTCCATCACCTTGCGCACCGCATCCGGCAGCCCGCGCAGCGCCTGCAGTTTCGCGAGATAGGCCGAAAGCTCCGCCGAGGTGGGCAGCGTGCCATGGATGAGCAGATGCGCGATCTCCTCGAAGCTGCACGTCTCGGCAATGTCGAGAATGTCATAGCCGCGGTAATGCAGGTCGTTGCCGCTGCGGCCGACGCTGCACAGCGCGGTATTACCCGCGGCAACCCCCGAAAGGGCGACCGACTTCTTCGGCTTCGGCGCCGTCGTGGTCTCGCTCATGCTGTCTGTTCCTTGCGTCTCAGAAGATGCCCGGCTTGCCTTCGAGCAGCGCGCCCGCGGGCAAGGCGACATTCAGCCGGTCGAGCTCGCCCGCCGGCAGCCGCGCCAGGTCCTGCACCGCTTCAAGGAAGCGGGCGGCTTCGCGCGGCGAGATGATGCCGTCGGTCAGCGTCTCGAACTTGCGGATATAGTCCGCGCGCTCGAAGGGGCGGGCGCCGAGCGAATGCGCGTTGGCCACCGCCAGTTCGTCGACCAGCGTGCTGCCATCCTTGAACCGGATCTCGACGCGGCCGCCGAAGGCCTTCTCGGCCGGATCGGTGGCGTGGTAGCGGCGCGTCCATTCCGGGTCCTCGGCGGTTTCGATCTTGTGCCACAGCGCCACCGTATCCGCCCGCCGCGCCCGCTTCGGCGCGTAGCTGTCGACATGGTGCCAGGTGCCATCCTGCAGCGCGACCGCAAAGATATACATGATGGAGTGGTCGAGCGTTTCGCGGCTCGCCTTCGGGTCCATCTTCTGCGGGTCGTTCGCCCCGGTTCCGATCACGTAATGGGTGTGGTGCGAGGTGTGGATCGTGATCTTTTCGATCGCGTCGAAAGTCTCGATCTGCTCGCGCATCCGGAAAGCGAGGTCGATCAGCGCCTGGCTCTGATACTCGGCCGAATGCTCCTTGGTGTAGCTGTCCATGATCGCGCGCTTGGCCTCGCCCTTGCCCGGCAGCGGCACATGATAGACCGCGTCCTTGCCGCCCAGCATCCAGGCGATCACGCTGTCCTCGCCCTCATAGATCGGGCTCGGCGCGCCCTCGCCACGCATCGCGCGGTCGACCGCCTCGATCGCGAGCTTGCCGGCATGGGCGGGTGCGAAGGCCTTCCACGAGCTGATCTCGCCCTTGCGGCTCTGCCGCGTGGTGAAGCTGACATGCACCGCCTGCTGCACCGCCTGGAAGATCGTCTCCTGCTTCAGCCCGAGCAGCGCGCCGATGCCTGCCGCTTGCGCCGGGGCGAGATGCGCGATGTGATCCTTCTTCCATTCGTGCAGGCAGATCGCCCGCACGAGGTTGATCTGGATCTCGTACCCGGTCGCGATGCCGCGGATCAGGTCGCGCCCGGAGCGCTCCATCACCTGGCCGACCGCGAGGATCGGCGGAATATTGTCGCCCGGGTGCGAATAGTCGGCGGCGAGGAAGGTGTCGTGATAATCGAGCTCGCGCACCGCCGTGCCGTTTGCCCAGGCCGCCCATTCCGGGCTCACCGTCTTGCGCGCCGGCAGGCCGAACACCGTCGCCCCGCCGCGTTTCGCATGGCCGAGCGCCATGGCCCGCGCCGAAACCACCGGCCCGCGATTGACCGAAGCCACCGCCACCGCCGCGTTGTCGATGATCCGGTTGATGATCATCGCCGTCACGTCCTTGTCGACGGTCACCTTGTCCGCCGCCACGCCGGCGATCTTCCAGGCCAGCTGATTATCGCGCTTGAGCAGCGATTTCGAGGGGTGAACACGGACTTCGTGAAGTTTCATGGCGGTTCCGCTCGTGGTTGCAGGATGATGACTAGTCGCAATAGACCCGGCACTTCGCAGATGACAAGCGAATTGCAGCAAGTTGGATCAAAGCACCGCGACGGTATTGCAAATTTTGTGAATTCACCCGTCCGCACCCACGGCGCGGGCCCGCATCGCCTTCTTGTCGAGCTTGCCGACAGAGGTCTTGTCGAGGGCCTCGACATGAACCACCCGGTCGGGCACCGCGTATCGCGAGATCGCGCCGGCATCGGCGCGGGCCTGGACATGACTGCGCAGCGCCGCCTCGTCGGCCTCCATGCCCGCGCGAAGCACGACGAAAGCCACCGGGCGCTCGCCCCAGCGCTCGTCGGGAATGCCGACCACCGCCGCCTCGGAGACGGCCGGATGGGTGAGCAGGATCTCCTCCAGCCCGATCGAGGAAATCCACTCCCCGCCGGTCTTGATCACGTCCTTCACCCGGTCGACGATCCGCAGATATCCATCCGCGTCGATCGTGCCGATATCGCCGGTATGCAGCCAGCCGCCGCGCCACAGCGCCGCCGAGGCTTCCGGGTTTCCGGCATAGCCGGGGGTGAGCGCAGGGGTGCGCGTCACCACCTCGCCGACCGACCTGCCGTCATGCGGCACGTCGTTCATCTCGTCGTCGACGATGCGCACCTCGACCAGCGGCCCCGGCAGGCCCGCCGCCATCCGATAGCCGATCTCGGCCTCGACCCGGTCCGGCAGCGTGTCGAGAATATCGCCGCGCAACTGCGCCAGCGTCATCACCGGGCAGGTTTCGGACATGCCATATCCGGCATAGATGTCGATCCCACGCGCCAGCGCCTCCTCACAGAGCGGGCGCGGCAGCGCCGAACCGCCGATGACGACGCGCCAGCGGCTGAAATCCGCCGCTTTCCCAGCCGGCGCGTTGAGAAGCATGTGCATGATCGTCGGCACGCAATGCGAAACCGTGACCTTCTCCTCCGCCAGGAGGCGCAGCACGGTGTCGGGCTGGAACCGGCCGACATAGACCTGCTGCATGCCGAGCATCGTCGCCGCATAGGGAAACCCCCAGGCGTGGACATGAAACATCGGCGTCAGCGGCATGTAGACATCCTCGCGGGAGAGGCCGCCATTCAGTCCAGAAACATTGATCCCGGTCAGCACCATCAGCGTGTGCAGCACGAGCTGGCGGTGGGTGAACATCACCCCCTTGGGCAGGCCGGTCGTGCCCGTCGTGTAGAAGGTCGTCGCCAGCGTGTCCTCGTCGAATTCCGGAAACGCGGCGAGCGGCGCCGTCGCCGCCAGCATCGTTTCATACTCGCCGGCGAAACCCTCCGGCACGGCGCTCTCGTCGTCGCGGATCAGCACCACCTTGCGCAGCTTCGGCAGCTGCTCGCGGATCGCCGCCAGAACCGGCAGGAAATCCGCGTGCACGAACAGGATTTCCGCCCCGGAATGATCGATCGTGTAGGCGATCTGCTCGGGGCTGAGGCGGATATTCACCATCATCAGCACAGCGCCGGCCATCGGCACCGCGAAATAGGCCTCGAGATAGCGGTGGCTGTCCCAGTCCATGAAGGCGACGCGCGTGCCCATGCCGGCGCCGAGTTCGCCCAGAAGACCGCCGAACCGGTGCACGCGGGCGGCGAATTGCGAATAGGTCAGCCGCGTGTCCCCGCGATAGACGATCTCCCGACGGCTTGCCTGCGCGATCGGCATCTTCAGCAACTGGCCGATCAGCAGCCGGTAGCGGAACGGTTCGTACGCCTCGTTCATGGGTCACATCCTCCGGTTCGCCCCCGATTGGCAGGAGGGCTTGCGCCCCATAGGATAGACGCGTATCGCGCCCGTCAACCCCGCCCGGAACGGGCCAGCAACGATGAGGAAACCCGAATGATCGCTCTGAAATCCCTGTTCGACCTGACCGGCAAGCGCGCCCTGATCACCGGCGGCTCGCGCGGGCTCGGGCTGCAGATCGCCGAGGCGCTCGGCGAGTTCGGCGCCACGATCGCCATCTCCGCGCGCAAGGCGGACGAACTGGACGAGGCGGTGAAGCACCTCGCCGGTCTCGGCATCACCGCCACCGCCCATGTCAGCGATCTCGGCAAGGAAGACGGGCCGAAGGCGCTGGCCGACTCGGTGCTGGCCGCCGGCCCGGTCGATATCCTGGTGAACAATGCCGGCGCCACCTGGGGTGCCCCTGCGGTCGACGTCACGCCCGAGGCCTGGGCGCGGGTGATGAACCTCAACGTCAACAACCTGTTCTTCCTCACCCAGGCGATCGCCGCCCGCTCGATGATCCCCCGCAAGTTCGGCAAGGTGCTCAACATCGCCTCGATCGCGGGGCTGCGCGGCCATCACCCGGACATCACCGGCACCATCCCCTACAACACCTCGAAAGGTGCGGTGGTGAACATGACCCGCGCGCTCGCCGCCGAATGGGGTCCGCACAACATCACGGTGAACGCGCTCGCCCCCGGCTTCTTCCCCTCGAAGATGACGCGTGGGCTCCTCGGCCAGTTCGAGGAAAAGATCCTGGCGAAGACGCCGATGAACAAGCTCGGCAACGATGCCGACCTCAAGGGCGCCGCCCTGCTCTTCTGCACCGCCGCCTCCGGCCACATCACCGGCCAGATCCTCGCGGTCGATGGCGGCTCCGGCGTGATCTAGAGCACTTTCCGATCCTTCCGGATCGGATGTAGTGCTCTATCTTGTTGATAAATAGAGCATCTTTATCCGATCAGATGATTCCATCTGATCGGATGATGCTCTAAGCGCCGCTCAGTCCCCGGACGCGGCGGCCACCGCGTCGCCGATCCGGGGGCGGAAGCCGAAGAACCCGCGCCCCGCATGCGGCCACAAGGCGCGGTCCCAGGCGCGGGCAATGCGCGCCGCCCCCACATCCGCCGCCGCCAGCGCCTGCGCGACCGGCCCGATGGGCGGATGCGCGGTCACCACCGTCAGCCGGTGCGCCGCCGCCCAGCCGGCGAGATCGTCCACTTCCAGCAACACCGGGCCAACGCCGAACAGCGCCGCCGCCCGCGCCATCGCATCCATCACCGCACCGCGGGCGAAGGCAGCCACCGCCGGCGCTACCCCGCCGCGCGCCCGCGCCTCCGGCATCGCCACCGCCGCCACCGCCCGCACCGTGCAGCCGGCAAGATCGAGCATCTCGGCCGCGCAATCCTCCTCATGCAGCAGCAGCGCGACATCGCCCGAAGGCGGCGGGTCGAAGCGCGGCGCCCGCGCCGCCGCCGGTGTCATTGTTTCCGCGAGCGGTTCCGCCGTCTCGTCGAGCAGCCCGCGCGGATCGAACCGTCCGCCGGTGAAGCGCGTGATATTCTCCGCCCGCGCGAGATAGTGCTTGCCCGGCGTATGTAGCCCTGCCACCCACCGCCATGACAATGTGTTAGATGCGATATCGCCATCGAGCAGGTGCCGGAGGAAGAAATCTGCCCCGAGTTCCCAGGGCAGACGCAGCGTGAAGATCCAGATCGAGGCGAACCACATCCGCGCATGATTGTGCAGATAATTCCGCGCGGCGATCTCCCGCGCCCATGAATCGAAACAGTCGATCCCGGTCTGCCCCGCGCAGGCATCGTGAAAGGCCCGCCGCAGCCCCGCTTCGGTCGCCAGCCGGTTCTCCGCCCGCCGCAACCCGGCGCAATAGAGCTCGAACACGCCGGGCCGGTGCTCCAGCCAGCCCTTCCAGTAGGTTCGCCAGCCCACCTCCTCGATGAATTTTGTCGCCGCCTCGCCATGCGCCGCCATCGCCGCCCGCGCCACCTCCGCCTCGGTGAGCAGCCGGTGACGCAGCCAGGGCGACAGGCGCGAGACCGCACCTTTCGTCTCCGGTCCCGGATCGGTATTGCGGCCGGCGGCGTAGCGCGCTCCGGCGCGCGGCAGGAAATCGGCGAGATGCTGCAGCCCGGCGGCGCGGGTCGGTATCGGTTCGGAACTCATGCCCGGCAGATGGCGCCTCCGCGGCTCTTGGCAATGCCGGCGGGATCGGCGAAACAGACTGACGGGAGGTTTGAGTGGACAAACAGATCCGGCACGAAGCGACCAGCGCCGATATCGCTGCTGCGGAACGCGTCCTCGGCATCGAGCAGACCGCGCCGGAGCGGGCGCTGATTGCCCAGGCCATCGCGGCCCAGATCGATCTCGCCCGCGCCCGCCGCGCGGTGACGCTGGACGATGATCTGGCGCCGGCCTGCGTGTTCGAACCGCGCCTGCCGGGCTTCGACATGCCCGATCCCGGGCCGCTGATCCTGCCCCGCCCGACGCTTCCCTTTCCCGGGGCCGAAGACGACGAGGCGATCGCCTTTGCCCCCGCCAGCGCCCAGGCCGCCTGGATCCGCGCCGGCGAGCTGAGCGCGGTGCGGCTGACCACCATCTATTTCGAGCGGATCGCCCGGCTCGATCCCGCCCTCGGCGCCTTCGCCCGGCTCAACCCGGCAGCGCTGGACGACGCAGCCGCCCTCGATCACCGCGCCGCGCGGGGCGACTGGGCCGGACCGCTGCATGGCGTTCCCTGGGCCTGCAAGGATTTGATCGACACGGCCGGCATCGTCACCGACTGGGGCGCGGAACCGTTCCGCGACCGCCTCCCGCAGGAGGATGCGGTTGTCGTGCGGCGGGCCCGCGCGGCCGGCGCCGTGCTGCTGGGCAAGACGGTGGTGGGCGCGCTGGGCTATGGCGATGTCTGGCATGGGGGACGCACCCGCAATCCCTGGAACCCCGATGAAGGCGCCTCTGGCTCGTCGTCCGGTTCGGCCGCGGCCGTTGCCGCGGGGCTCTGCGGCTTCGCGCTCGGCACCGAAACCCTCGGCTCGATCGTCGCCCCCGCTGCGCGCTGCGGCGCCGTTGGCCTGCGGCCGAGCTTTGGCAGGATCGCGCGCACCGGCGTCATGCCGCTGTGCCCGAGCCTCGACCGGATCGGGCCGCTCTGCCGCGACATCGCCGACACGGCACTCGTGCTCGCCGCCCTCAACGGCGCCGACCCCGGCGATCCGTCGAGCCGGGATATCCCTTTCGGCGGCGCTGCCGCAGGCAACCCCGAGGGCCTGCGGCTTGGCGTTCTCGACGGCGATTTCGCCGGCACCGAATGCGGCGCGGCGCGGCGGGCGCTGGACAGGCTGCGCGCGCTCGGCGTCACCCTCGTGCGGGTGGCGCTGCCGAAGCTGCCCTGGGAGAGCCTCGTTTCACTGCTGATGGCCGAAGCCGCCGCCAGCTTCGAGCCGCTCACGCTTTCGGACCGCGATGATCTGCTCGCCCGGCAGGACGAGGCCGCCTGGCCGAACCAGTTCCGCCTCGCCCGGTTTCTCTCGGCGGTCGATCATGTCCAGCTCGATCGCTTGCGCCGGCGCGGGATGCAGGCGATGGCCGATCTCTTCGCCGAGGTCGATCTTCTCGCCGCCCCTTTCGCCGCCGGCCCGCTGCACACGCTGGCAGCCTTCACCGGCCATCCCTGCCTGTGCATGCCCATCGGCTTCACCAACACGCCCCCTCGCCCCTCGGCCGGGCTCGCCGCCCCCGAACAGGCACCGCCGCGACCCGTGCCGGCGGCGCTCTGCCTGTGGGGCAAGCTGTTCGACGAAGCCAGGCTGCTCGCCGCGGGCCACGCCCTCGCCGGGCGCTGCGCGCTCGACCTCCGCCCGCCGCTGAGCCGGCGCGGCGGCATGAAAGGACACAGCGCCGGATGAAACAACCCGAAACGGCCCCCAACGCGCACGATATCGCGGACCAACTTCACATCATTCGCGCGAGCACCCTGTTCGATCCCGGCCATTACACGCTGCAGGCGCGGGATCTGCCCAAAGACACCGATCCGCTGGTCGATTTCTGCGATCGGGGCTGGCGCGTCGGTCTTCGGCCGAACCCGTTCTTCGATCCCGCCTACTATCTCGCCCGCAATCCGGATATCGCCACCTCCGGCGTCAATCCGCTGCTGCATTACATTCAGTTCGGCGATCGCGAGGGACGCGATCCGTCACCGTTGTTCCACGCCGCCTGGTATCGTGAGAGCTACGGCATCCCGGAGGCCCAGAACGCCCTCGCCGACTACCTCGCCCGCCGCCGCACCGGCAAGGTCAGCCCGGTCCCATTGTTCGATTCCCGGTGGTACCTCGACCACAACCCCGATGTCGCGGCCTCCGGCAACGATCCGTTCGAACATTTCTGCGCTTTCGGCGCTTCCGAGTTGCGCGACCCCTGCCCTGATTTCGACATCGCCTTCTACGCCGCCCGCTATGCCACCGAGATCGCCGGCGGCAATCCGTTCCTGCATTATCTCGCGCATCGCGACGGCGGGTTCCAGCCGGTTCGGCCCACCGCCGAACGGCTCATCGCCGGCGCGGTGCGCGCGGCAACCCGCCCGGCCGACAGTTTCGAGCCGCGCCAGCCCTTGCCGGCAGGCGCGCCGCGTCTTGCCACCGTTCTCGCCTACTACCTGCCGCAGTTCCACACGATCCCGGAAAACGACGCCTGGTGGGGAACCGGCTTCACCGAATGGACAAATCTGGCCCGTGCCACCCCCCGCTTCGCCGGGCATTACCAACCCCGCGCGCCGCGCGATCTCGGCTTCTATTCGCTCGATGACCCCTCGGTCATGCCCCGCCAGATTACCATGGCAAAGGAGGCGGGCCTGGGCGGTTTCGTGTTCTACTACTACTGGTTCAACCGCCGGCGACTGCTGGACAAGCCGGTCGAGCGCTTCCTTGCCGACCCCTCGCTCGACATGAAGTTCTGCCTGATGTGGGCGAACGAGAACTGGACCCGGCGGTGGGACGGGCTGGAGCGCGAAATCCTGCTCGCCCAGGACTATCTCCCGCAGGACGACACGGCGCTGGTCGACGATTTCGCCCGCCATTTCGCCGATCCGCGCTACATCCGGCTCGAAGGCCGGCCGCTGCTCATGATCTACCGCGCCGCGCTCATCCCCGACCCGGAAGCGACCATCGCCCGCTGGCGCCGGCTGTTCATGGATCGCCACGGCGAGGATCCCCTGCTTTTCATGGCCCAGAGCTTCCATGACTACGACCCGAGGCGGCACGGTCTCGACGGCGCCGTCGAATTTCCCCCGCACAAGCTCGTCGTGGACACGCCGAAGCTGAACGCCTCGCTCGATCTTTTCGATCCCGAGTTTTCGGCCGATGTCTATCATTACAACGACATCGTCGCCACGTCCCTCGCCGACCCCGACCCCGCCTATCCGCTGATCCGCACCGCCGTGACCGGCTGGGACAACGACCCCCGCCGCGAGGGCGCGGGAGTCGTGCTGCATGACGCAACACCGGCGACATACCAGGCCTGGCTTGCCGCGCTGATCGAGCGGGCCCGCCGCAATCCGGTGCAGGGCGAGCCGATCGTCTGCATCAACGCGTGGAACGAATGGGCCGAGGGCGCCTATCTCGAACCCGACCTGCATTATGGCGCCGCCTTCCTGAATGCCACCGCCCGTGCGATTGCCGGCCGCGCAGCCGCAGGAGCCGCCCCGAACATCCTGCTGGTAGGGCACGACGCCCTGCCCCATGGCGCGCAGATGCTGCTTCTGCACCTCGCCCGCACCCTGCGCCGGGAACATGGCATCGTCCCGCGCATCCTGCTGCTGAGCGGCGGCGAACTTGTTCCGGACTACGAGGCCGAGGGCATCGTCGACCTCGCCCCCAACGAGGCGGCGCTGCAACGTCATGTCGCATCCTACCGCGCGCTGGGAATCGACGCCGCGATCGTCAACAGCCTCGCCTCGGCGCGGGTCTGCATACCGCTGGCCGAACAGGGACTTCGCGGCGTTTTGCTGGTTCATGAAATGCCGCGGCTGGTGGAGGAGAAATCGCTGCGCGGCGTCGCCCGCCAGGGCATGCGCGCGGCGGCCGCGACTGTGTTCTCATCGGAGCACGTGCGCGACACGTTATGCGCGGCGCTTGATATAGCCCCCGCGGCGCATGTCGTCCCCCAGGGCAACTATCAGAATGTCAGCTACGACGCGGCGGCGCGCAAACGCTTCCGCGCCAGTCACGGCATCCCACCGGGCGCCTTTGTCGTGCTCGGTGTCGGTTTCGGCGACCTGCGCAAGGGGTTCGACCTGTTCCTGCAGGTTTTCCGCCTGCTCGTCACGACTCGGCGGGATATCCACTTCATCTGGCTCGGCGAGACCCATCTCTGGGTCCGCGACTATCTCGGGACCGAGATCGACGCAGCGCGCGAGACCGGCCGCTTCCAGCTGCTGCCCTTCACCAGCGACGTCGCGCCTGCCTATTGCGGCGCCGATCTCTACGCGCTGACCTCGCGCGAGGATCCGCTGCCGACGACGGTAATCGAGGCCATGAGCGCCGGCCTGCCCGCGATTGCCTTCGCGGGCGCCGGCGGCATCCCCGACCTCCTGCGCGAAACCGGCGCGGGTGCCAGCGTGCCAGCCGGCGACGTCGCCGCCTTCGCAGCGGCGACCGCCGCGCGGCTCGATCATGCAGCCCTCGCGGCCGACCGGCCTCGCATTAGCGCCGAAGCCGCGCGGCGGTTCGACTTCAACGCCTATGCCCGCCACCTGTTGGCGCTGGCCAAGCCCGATCTTGTGCGGATCTCGTGTTTCGTGACCAACTACAATTACGAGCAACATCTCCCGCGCCGCCTGGCCGGAATTTTCGGCCAGACCTACCCGGTCGAGGACATCACCCTGTTCGACGACGCCTCGACCGACAATTCGGTCAAGGTCGCACGGGAGACCGCCGCGACATGGCGCCGCAGCCTGTCCATCCGCACCAACGCGAGCAATACCGGCTCGCCTTTCGGCCAATGGCGTGAAGCTGCTGAAAAGGCGCGTGGCACTTTCGTCTGGATTGCCGAAGCCGATGACGATGCCGCGCCAGGCCTCCTCGCCGCTCTGGTCGACGCCCTCGCCGCCGCGCCGGACGCGGTGATGGCAATCGCCGACTCTCGGAGCATCGATGCCGATGGCAACCCGCTCATGCCGGATTACCGGCGTTATTACCTCGAAGCCGGCGCGCCGGAACTCGCGACGTCGATGACGATGGGGGCGCGAGAGTTCGCCACCCGCTTCCTTGCGGTGCGCAATCTCGTGCTGAATGTGAGCGGCGTGCTGTTCCGGCGGGATTCCCTGCTGGCCAGCCTCTCCCGCCTCGGCGACGAACTCCCGACATTTCGCCTTGCCGGCGACTGGCGGCTTTACCTCGACATGCTTGCCCATGCGGCGGGCAATGTCGTGTGGGTCGCCGAACCGCTGAACATCCACCGCCGGCACGAAGCCGGCGCAACCGGCACCCTCGCCGCCGCCGCGCATCTTGAGGAAATCGCCCGGATCCATGACATCGCGGACCGGCTGCTCGATCTCGACGACGATATTCGGGCCGCGCAGCGCCGCTGGCGGGACGAATTCGCCCACCGTGCCCGGCCCAGCGCTGGCAGCGCCACCTCAGCCCGAGGCACAGGGCAGAAAGCTCCTCGCGGATCAGCCAGGCGGAGTTGAAACTAAATTTTAAGATTTACATTCGATATCGTAACCATATCGGATTTTTTTGTTCAAAAAATTAGGCTTATTTCAAAATTATATTGATTTTTAAAATATAATATATTTTTAGATTTTTTGATGATTTAGATCAAATATTATTCTAATATTTCTTAGATCAGACCGTTTTCTTATACCGTCAGAAATGCTAGTTACAAACATGGAAGTCGAGGTCATTGTCTCTGCGTCCATCCGTAAATTGATTTGTTATTGTCTATAAATTCCAACATTTGAGCGAGACCAATTATCGGCCTCGTTTATTTTTGAAGATATGCCTGATCTCAAATGAAATTTCTTATTACTGGCGGTTGTGGGTTTATCGGTTCGGCTGTTGTCCGGCGTATCGTCGGTCATACGCCCCATGAGGCAGTGACGGTCGACAAGATGACCTACGCCGCCTCGGAAGAGGCTCTGGGCGAGGCACTGGGGCACCCGCGTCATCACCTTGTCCAGGCCGACATCACCGATGCCACGGCAATGCGCGCCGTCTTCGAGACGCACCGGCCGGACATCGTGATGCATCTCGCCGCCGAATCGCATGTCGACCGCTCGATCGACGGGCCGCGCGATTTCATCGACACCAACATTACCGGCACCTTCGTCCTGCTCGAGGCCGTCCGCGCCTGGTTCGCCACCCTGGACGAGCCTGCCCGGCGCCGCTTCCGCTTCCACCACATCTCGACCGACGAAGTGTTCGGCGCCCTCGAACCCGGCGATGCCCCGTTCACCGAAACCACCCCCTACAACCCCCGCAGCCCCTATGCCGCCAGCAAGGCCGCCTCGGATCATCTTGTCCGCGCCTGGCAGCATACCTACGGCCTGCCGACCATCGTCTCCAACACCACCAACAATTACGGCCCCTGGCAGTTCCCCGAGAAACTCATTCCGCTGGTGCTGATCAACGCGCTGGAAGGCAAACCCCTGCCCGTCTACGGCGATGGCTCCAACATGCGGGACTGGCTATTCGTCGAGGATCACGCCGAGGCGCTCCTTGCCGTCGCCCTCACCGGCACGCCCGGCGAGACCTACGCCATCGGCGCCCGTCAGCCCCGCTCCAATCTC
>NZ_NCAS01000073.1:0-3383 GCF_002255515.1 Acidiphilium sp. 20-67-58
CCGGGCGTGTGGGACGTGGCTGCCAAGGACAATCGCGGCATCATGGACGTGGCCGTGTTCCGGCTATCGAAAAAGTACCCGCGCGCCAACTCGGTGATGACACATAACCTGCCGGATGGCGGTCATGTGCGTGTGGCCAGCGGACCTGATGGTATGGCTTCCATATGGGATTACGACATCGTGCTGATGGGTGTTTCTCACCTCACGGAAGCCATGAACCGCTATCGTGCTGGTCTGGGCGAAAAGCCAGGCCGTTCGTTCCGGCCACACGTCTCGGAAATCCTAAAATTCTGCCGCCAGTCAGATGGAGGGCGGCAATACGAAGCGGTGGAAGCCGCCTTACGGCGGCTCAAGCAAACCACCGTGGAGATTGTGCGTCGGCAGCGGGGTAAGGATGGACGCCCGCTCCGGGTGACCGAAGGTGCTGGCCTCATCAACGATTACAAGGCCGTGTCGCATGAGGATTCGGGCCGCGTCACGTCCGTGGAAATAGAGCTGCCGAAATGGCTCTATGCCGCTGTCGTCGAGGCTGAACATCCCGAAGTGCTGACGATGCACCCGAACTACTTCCTGATGACGCCTGGTCTCGGCCGCTTTGTCTATCGCCTGGCCCGTGTGGCTGCCGGTAAGGGTGAGGCCCGGTGGTCCTTCCGATTGATCCATGAACGCAGCGGGAGCCCAGATGCTTTCAAGAAATCCAGTGCGGGCATACGCGAACTCATCAAGGCCAACGAACTGCCCGAATACGATCTTGCGGAGGAACCAGGCCAAGATGGCCCGATTCTTGTTATGCGGTTCCGAGGCAGTTTCCCAACGCCCTCCACCGATACAGCAGGTCCTTAAAAGACGGGCTTCGGGCTGAGCTGGTAGCCGAGTCGGGTGCATACATAGGCTGCATGCGCCGTAGGTGCCGCAGACCTGTGGATACGCCGTCTTTTAAGGACCTGAGGCCGTCTATTAAGGACTGAAGCTCCGTCCATTAAGGACCAAAGCCCGTCTTTTAAGGACCGAACGCTTTCGTAACGCATTGATTTAAAAAATAAAATCACCTTTTTTTTAGCCTAAAACCCTTAAAACTAATATATAAAACCCTTAAAACGCCTCGGGATGTGGATAACTACCGCCCATTACCCACCACAGAACGGACTTCAAAAGGTCTTCGCCGGCTCTTGGGGGCTACGCCCCCGCCGGCTCGCTCCATAGGCCGCTGCCCCTGCACCCCGTTCTCGCCGAAGGGCAGGGGTTGCCGCCCAGCGGGCTTTGCCCTTGTCCTGCACCCCACCCGATAGGCTACAGGCCGCTCCAAGGCGTCAAGAACCGGCTCCGCCTGCCGTCCTCGCCCGTTCGGTGCTCGCCCTGCAGGCTGCGCTCCGCTGCGGCCTCCGGGCGGCTCCTTGACCCCTCACCGCAGCCAGAAAAGCAAAATGGCATTGACAAAAGAAAGATTTTTGTATTAACGTTTATACTATTGCCGATTGACGCCGACAGCAGGAGTGCCGCACATGGCCATCACCACCATATCCAGCAGGGAGTTCAATCAGGACACCAGCCGGGCCAAGAAAGCCGCTTCAGAAGGTCCGGTCTTCATCACTGACCGCGGCAAACCCGCACACGTCCTGCTCAGCATCGAGGAATATCGCCGCATCACAGGCAAACGCCGCAGCATTGCCGATGCTCTGGCCATGCCGGGCCTTGCCGATATCGAATTTGATCCACCTCGCGTCAGCATTGGCCTGCGCCCAGTCGATTTCTCCTGATGTTCATCCTCGATACCAATGTCGTCTCCGAACTCCGCAAGGTGCGCCTGGGTAAGGCGCACCCACAGGTGGCCATCTGGGCCGACAGCGTAGACGCCAAAACCCTCTACATCTCGGCCATCACTATCCTCGAAATCGAGATCGGTATCCTGCAAATCGAGCGGAAAGACCCCGATCAAGGGCATTTGCTGCGCGCCTGGCTGGAAAAGCAGGTGTTGCCCGAGTTCGAAGGGCGCATTTTCCCAGTGGATACAGCCGTCGCCCGGCGCTGCGCGACCTTGCATGTCCCTGATCCTCACGCCGAACGGGATGCGCTCATTGCCGCAACTGCGTTGGCCCATGGCATGACCATCGTCACCCGCAACGTCGCGGACTTTCACACAACCGGCGTAACCCTCCTCAATCCATGGGAGGCTTCCCATGGGCAGGAACACTGAAATCCAAACCGACATCCCCCCGGATGAGGGTGACGAATTGGCGGAAGCAAGAAGAGATCTCCACTGAGTGATATTACGCCTCGGCCTTCCGGGGTTCTGGAATTGTTGCCGGTGCGCCGGCTTTGCCGTTCAGCAGATCGGCGAAGAGAGCCTTGTCGTCTTCACGGGTGAGGAAGCCTGGAAGCTCGCGTCGGAGCCAGTTGGCAAGGCGTTCGGAGAATTCGGCATCGGCGTTGTGTTCGAGACGGTCAAGCACCAGTGCGCCGATGAGGATTTTACGGCGAGTGTCTCTGGCACGATCCTGCTTTGCCAACCGTGCCTTGAGAGTCTTGGCACGAGCTTCAAGCTGGGCAATCTGCTGTTCAATGGGTTTGCGAGCCATGGGTTTCCTCGGTTCTGTCGTGATCGGCGGCAGTGGCGTTCTGGCGTGCCTTGTCCTGCATCTCCCGTAGGCAATTCGGGCATAGGCAATGCGCTACGTCATCCGTTGGCAGCGGCGTAACGGTCGGCAGTTTGGTGCACCAGCAACTGTCATCATTCTGGCAGATCGTCTGCGCCTGGCAACGTGGACAAATCGATTGCATCGATCGGAATATCGCCGGTTCTTGCTGAAACTTCCATTATGGGTCTGAACGGGCCATCCATATCGAGCATAAAAGTGTAGAAGCCATCAAAGTGTTTGGCATAAAATATCCCGCCAATATGATGCTAGGCATCACGAAAAGCGAAACGAAGTGAAGCTTTAACTGCGCACTTACGAGTTGCTGCGCAACTCAGTGCGGGGTAGGGTTGGTGCAGAATGGCGATCTACCATATGAGCATGAAGCCTGTAGCTCGCGGCTCTGGTCGTAGTGCAGTGGCGGCTTCTGCGTACCGCGCGGCCGATCGTCTTGAGAATGTGCGCGATGGGATGGTGCATGACTTTAGCCGGCGCCATGGTGTTGAGCACGCAGAGATTATTCTCCCCAATGACACCGTAGCAGCGAATGGTGCCGTTGTGCATGACGCCGGTCCTGAATGGGCGCGTGACCGATCAGCGTTGTGGAATGCTGCGGAATTGGCGGAGAGACGCAAGGATGCGCGGGTCGCTCGCGAAATCGAGGTTGCGCTCCCGCACGAGCTGTCGGCGGAGCAGCGGCTGTCACTGACGCGGGATTTTGCTCAGGCTCTGGCCCGGCAGTACGGGGTT
>NZ_NCAS01000074.1:0-5227 GCF_002255515.1 Acidiphilium sp. 20-67-58
CCGGCTGTTGTCGCCGGCCTCCTCAAGCCGCGCGCGCAGGTCGTCGAGGAACAACGGGTTCAGGACTTTGAGGATGTTGGGAACGCTGGTGTAGTGCATCCCCAGCGCGCCGCGCTCCTCATCGTCCGCCACGGCCTGGATCATCGACCCGAAAATGTCCGGGTTGATCTTCCTCCAGTCGAGGCCGCCGATATGGAGAAGGTAGGAGCGCGCGATCCGGCTGAACCGCGGCACGGCGGGGCTGCCGGAGAACAGCCCGCCGTTCACATAGGGGAACACGTCCGCCCAGCGCGGCAGCTTCACGGTCGCCCGCTGGGCGATAGGCGTGTTCATGGCACGGAACAGCTCGCCGATCACCTCATGGGTATTGGACGAGTCCCGTGCGCTCATCTGCTCGATGGTGGCGGTGAACAGGCCCTCTCCGTTGAAGATGTCGGTGTCCTCCGCGAAGAAGCAGAAGATCAGCCGAGCCATGAAGTGGTTCATGTCGGGGCGGCGGGCGGCCGTGCCCCAATCGGGATTGTCCTTCAAAAGCTCGACATAAAGCCGGTTGAGGCGTCCGGTCGCCCGGATGTCGAACGAGCTTTCACGGATTTGCTTGACCGTGGTGATTCCGGCCAGCGGCAGGAAGAAGCCGAAATGGTTGGGGAAGTCGGCATAGGCGCAGGCGACCGTCTCGCCGGACTCCAATTCCTCGGCCTCGAAGCCCTCGCCATCGGTGGCGAGGATGAACCGCGCCTTGGCCTTAGCCGTGGCAGGGCTGGTCCGAAGCGCCGCAAGGGTCTGCGTCACCGCGCCAGGTGCGGCGACCGCGATATGGATGTTGCTCCGTTGGAGGATGCCAGCCGGCAGATCGGATGCGTTGGTCGATCCGGTGCGCAGCCGCTTGATCGTGGTGTCCTTGTTCCCAAAGGCGGCCAGGAACTGGTACGGAAACTCCGCAGCGTCGAAGGGCTTTTCCGCAAGCGTGACGGCTTCCTCAATCTCAACCGCGTTCATGCCTCACCCCTGCTTTCATCAGCGGAGGCATGGAACGGCTCGACCTCGATCTCGTCAGCCCGGCGCATGACCTCGGCCAGTTCGTGGTCGAGCTGCCGGATTAGCCATTCGCGGGCAGGCGTGCCGAATGCTTTTTCCAGCCGAACGGCCATCTCGGGCGAAATGCCCGACCTGGCGTTCAGCAGGTTGCTGAGGGTCTGCCGATCCACGCCAAGGATTCTGGCGGCGTCGGTGACGCTCAACCCGTTCTTTTCAAGGCAATCCTGCCTAACCGTCGTTCCTGGGTGCAACGCCTACGTCTTCTCTCAAATTCTCTATTCAAGCCGTATAGTGACAATCGACACTCGACAATAAATCTCGGTTGAGATCCGCGCCATCCCCTACGTCACGAAATAATCTTTCTTCTATCTACCGCCCCGCCATCTCGGTTGAGATCCGCGCCATCCCCTACGTCACGAAATAATCTTTCTTCTATCTACCGCCCCGCCATTGCGCGTCGTGTTTGCCGCTCCTGCTCGGGCTGTTCAGCTCGTTCCGCCCGCCTGATTTCCGCGCCGCTCTCAGAGGCCCGCTGCCAGTAACCACGCGCCTGCTCACCCGTCTGGCTGTCAGCCCGGCCAGCGGCCTGCCCGGCCTTCTGCTCGGCCCGCAGCGCCATCAAATACCCGGAAATCTTCTCGGCATCGGCTGCCGCCCGGAAGATCTCACGCGGGTCTTGCTGCAAGGCTTTGATCCAGCTCCCGACATAGGCCGCATGCTGGCCCGGATCATGGCCGATCCCCAGCTTGTCAGCGATCATCAGCGAGGCAATCTCGGCCCTCAGCTCCTCCCGCGCATAGGCTTCCGATCCGAACGGCGTGCCAAGATCCGGCCGGTTCAGCCGCGAGGGGTGCCCTGTGGCGTGCCCCTTATGCCGACATCGGCATAAGGGGCATAATGCCGAGATCCGGATTATGCCGCATCTGCTCGGCAGGGCGCGGTTGGCGGTATGATCGCACCAATCCTATTCGGCATAATCTTCATCGCTGAGCCGTATCTGGACTCGTTCGCCGAGAGCTTTGCGGCGGAGAATTACACCGCCGGCACGGTCAAGACCTACCAATCGATCCTGCGGAAGGTGGGGCACGCGATGGATGTCGAGGGCATCAGTCCTTCGGCGTTGACGCTCGACATGGCCGAGCATCTGGGACGCAAGGTGCCGCGCAAGAAGACGGGCTCGGTATGGCCGTATAGGTTGGCCCGCCGGTTCGCGCAGCATCTGCTCGATATCGGCGTCACGCAGCCGGTGCCGTTGACCGAGGCGCAGCAGGCGCGCGCGACCCTGCTGGCGAACTTCGAGACCTATCTGGTCAAGCATCGCGGCCTGAGTCCGCGGACGATCTATCACACGCTGCGGTTCGCCAACCGGTTCCTCGATCATCGCTTTGGTGATGCGATAGTTGATCCGGGGCGGTTGCGGCCTGCCGACGTGATCAGCTTCATCGAGCATGTGTTGGCAGGCGCGCGTCGCGACAAAGCGGTGGCAACGCATGTTCGTATCTTCCTGCAATATCTGTTCGGCAGCGGCGCGACAGCGACCAATCTGGCGCTGAGCGTGCCTAGGGCGGCGAAGCGCTGGGGCGCACGACTGCCGCGCCATCTGTCGCCCGAGGGCGTCGAGGCGGTGCTCGCCTGCGTGCGCGACAGCCCCCGGCACGGCGCTCGGGACTATGCGATGCTGCTCATCATGGCCCGGCTCGGCTTGCGCGCTGCCGAGGTCATCGCGATCCAGCTGGACGATATCGACTGGCGCGCGGGCGAACTCTTGGTGCGTGGCAAGGGGAAGCTCCACGATCGCGTGCCGATCAGCGCGGAGGTTGGCGAGGCCCTCTGCCGCTATCTGCGCGAGGAACGCGGACCCGCGTCCTGTCGCACGATGTTCGTCACCCATCGCGCGCCGTACCGTCCGTTCAAGGACAGCCAGATCGTCAACGCCGTTCTCAAGGATGCGCTGAAGGCGACTGGCCAGAAGCCGGTAACGCCCTATGTGGGATCGCACCTGCTGCGTCATAGCCTTGCCACCCAGTTAGTGAACTCGGGTGCATCGCTCGACGAGGTGGGCGATGTGCTGCGGCACCGCTCACGCACATCAACGATGATATATGCCCGTCTCGACATCGATGGGCTGCGGTCAGTGGCAATGCCTTGGCCCGTGGCGGGAGGCGCGCAATGAGCCTCACCTTCCAACTCGACCGCTATCTGGCTGTGCGGCGCCGCCTCGGCTACGACCTGAGCACCAGCGAGCGCATCCTTCGCCGCTTCACGCGGTTCGCCGACAGCGAGCGTGTGACGCATATCGACACGGCGCTGTTCCTGCGTTGGCACGCTACGCTCGGCGAGGCCAACGGCATGACGCGAGCGGCGCGGCTTACCGCCGTGCGCCTCTTCGCGCAGTGGCTGAGCAGCTTCGATCCGGCGCATGAACCCCCACCACGGGGCCTGTTGCCGGACACTGTCATGCGCTCGCGTCCGCATATCTACAGCAATGCCGAGGTCGCTTCGATTATCGCGGCCGCAAAGGCGCT
The DNA here is from genome assembly GCF_002255515.1 of Acidiphilium sp. 20-67-58. Taxonomy (NCBI): domain Bacteria; kingdom Pseudomonadati; phylum Pseudomonadota; class Alphaproteobacteria; order Acetobacterales; family Acidocellaceae; genus Acidiphilium; species Acidiphilium sp. 20-67-58. Next base: position 3,564 of record NZ_NCAS01000074.1, read on the forward strand.
GCCGTCGATCTGCGGGTTGCGCGGGCTGACTTGCTCGACACTGTTCGCGCTCATCGCGGTCACGGGCTTGCGCATCAGCGAGGCGCTCGCGCTCGATGGGAACGACCTCGACGCCGATAATGGTGTGCTGCGCGTCCGACAGGGCAAGAACGGCAAGGAGCGGTTGCTGCCGCTCGACCCCAGCACCGTCGAGCGACTGCTCAACTATCGCATCGAACGCGATCGGCTGATCGGTCATCCGGCGGTGCCGCTGTTCGTAACCGACAAGGCGACCCGGCTCACCGACTGCACGGCCCGCTACAACTTCGCGCAGGCGTGCCAGCAGATCGGCTTGCGATCCGAGCAGCAGTACCATCGGCATGGCCGAGGGCCACGCATCCACGATCTGCGCCACACCTTCGCCGTGCGCACGATGATCGACTGGTACCGGACCGGCAAGGATCCGGCGCGCGAGATGATCCGGCTGACGACCTATCTGGGTCATAGCAGCCCTTCCCGAACATACTGGTATCTGGAGGCGGTCCCGGAACTGCTCGATCTGGCGATAGCCCGTGCCACCGCGAGCGGCGGGGAGATGGCACAATGAACGCCGTCACCTTGCCCGCGCTGATCCAGCGCTTCTTCACCGACCGGCTTTGCACGCAACTGGAGGCGAGCCGACATACGGTCGCCGGCTATCGCGATACGTTCCGGCTGCTGCTCAGATATGCGAGCGCCCGCCGCAAAAAGCCGCCGGTCAACCTGACGGTCGAAGACATCGACGCCGATCTGGTCGCGGACTTCCTCGCCCACACCGAGACCGCGCGGGGTAATAGCGCTCGCAGCCGTAATACCCGGCTCGCCGCGATCCGATCGTTCTTCCGCTTCGTCGCGATGACCGATCCGACTTGGCTGCTGCACTGCCAGCGCATCCTCGCCATGCCCAATAAGCGCTATGTGAAGCGTGCGGTCACGTTCCTCGATGCCGAGGAAATGGCGGCGCTGTTGGCGGCTCCGGATCGTACAACATGGGCGGGGCGGCGCGATCACGCTCTGCTCCTGCTTGCGGTCCAGACAGGCCTGCGGGCTTCCGAACTGGTCGGCCTCACGCGGGGCGATGTCGTGCTGGGGACCGGCGCGCACATCCGTTGCATGGGCAAGGGCCGGAAGGAGCGCGCCACCCCGCTTCGCCGCGAGACAGCCAAGCTGCTGGCGACGTGGATCGGCAACGACAAAGATGAGGGCAAGCCGCTGTTCCCGTCGATCCGGGGCGAACGGCTGAGCCGTGACGCTCTTGAGCATCTGGTCCGCAAGCACTGCCTCACGGCGTCGCGCGCGTGCCCGAGCATCGGCACGAAACAGGTCACGCCACATACGCTGCGCCACAGCACGGCGATGGACCTGCTCCACCACGGCGTTGATCCTGCGGTGATCGCGCTCTGGCTTGGTCACGAGAACGTCGAGACCACCCAAATCTACATCCATGCCGACATGCGGATGAAGGAAAAGGCGCTCGCTCGCGTCGCCGCTCCAGCCACGCCGTCGGGCCGGTTCCGGCCCGACGATCAACTCCTCGCGTTCCTGGAAGGGCTCTGATTATGCCGAACAGCCGCATGGCCAATGCCGGGCTATCCGGCCTCCAGCGGAGGCCATGCGGCATAATCCGGATCGCGGCATTATGCCCC
>NZ_NCAS01000075.1:0-3259 GCF_002255515.1 Acidiphilium sp. 20-67-58
CGGCGTCGTGGTGTCCATCTGCTCGGTCAGCGACCGGAAGCCGACGCCACGCGCCCTGAGGCTGTTCACCGTCTCCAGCAGATGCGGCAGCGACCGGCCAAGCCGGTCCAGCTTCCAGACCACAAGGCAATCGCCCGATTTCAGATAGGCCAGTGCCGCAGCGAGCCCCGGCCGATCGCGCCGGCTGCCCCCGGCGCGATCCTCGAACAGATGCCGCTCATCGACCCCGGCTCCGAGCAGGGCGTCGCGCTGCAGGTCGAGCACCTGTCGGTCATTGTCGGTCGAGACGCGCATGTAGCCGATCAGCATGTACGGAAATCCCATTCGAGACGGTTTCCGTATATCATATCATTCCGACTATGTTTTCCGTACATGATTCGGCACGAAATTCGGGATTTTTCGGCAGGTCTCTGACCACCGACGGAAAACATATGTTTTTCGTCATCGCACGGTTCCGGCCTCAGAACCGCGCTCTCCGCTCAAACCCGCAGAAAATTTCGATCCCAACCAGTCAACGTTCCCACTTTGTCCGCTTATGCTATAGCGCAGGGCGTTTCGTTACTTCAGGCCAGATCAGAACGCCCGAGATCGATACCCATTTCTCCTCCGCGGCCATTCCGCAAGCCACGGCGGGCTTCATGCGGCTTGCCACCTCTCCCGATGGCAACACCGTTTATGCCGCTTGGTTTTCCGGGCACATCCTGAAATTCTCAGCGCAGACGGCGAAATATCTCGGCGAGGTTGCCGTTCGCCCGGCGAAGGGATTGAACCAGCTCAGCGGCCTGGCTGTCCTCGATCACGGCAAGGACGCACTGGTTACCGTGGAAAACCGTCATGAAGCCGCTTTGGTCAGTGTGCGGGACGGCAAGGTAAGCCACCTCTTCAAGGGTGTGACCAGTAATCGCTGGATCGTCGCCGCCGGATACTGACGCGGCTTTCTGCAACTCCCGATCGTGTCGCCCGCCGGGGATCTGAGCCCCAGCGGGTTCACGCCGCCTGGCACCAGCGCGATCGCGCTCCCCTGCCCTACTCGAACAGCGTGGCGACCGTGGCTAGTACGTCATCCAGGATCGCCGCCGGCAGCGTGTCCACCTTGCGAGCATTGCGGGCGTTCAGATCGAGTGCGCGTGGCTGATCGCACCGCACGACGCCTGTTGTTTTGATGCCGCTGATTGGAACCGCGAAACCGACGCGCCTGGCGAAATCGCCGCCGTTGGTTATCGGCAGGATGACCGGGCATTGTGTCAGGCGGTTGAAGGCATCCGGGGACACGACCAGCACCGGCCGATTGCCGCGCTGCTCGTGTCCTGCCGTCGGCTCAAGATCGACCAGGTAGATATCGCCGCGATTCATCAAATCAGTTCTTTTCCGACTGCCGCGGCGTCGATCCATTCGCGTTCTTCCGGCGGCAGCGGATAGACGCCGGCTGCTTCGGCTTCCGCGAGCAGCTCGGCCATCGTGTAGCGCGGCTTGGCCTTCGGCTCGACCACCAGGCGGCCGTTATCGACGGTCAGGCCGACCTTGGCGCCGGGTGCCAGGTGCAGCACATCGAGCAGCGCGGGCGGCACGGCCAACATGATGGAGCCGCCGACCTTGCGCAGGTTTGTGGTGTGCATAGGAATCTCCTTTTTTATTATACTGAAATATAATATTGGCGACCGCCCTTGCAAGCCAAATTCTGCTTGGCTGTCCACAAACCCATAGGGCGTCCCGGGGGGGCTTCCATCCATCCCCAGGCCGGTTGGGGGAGATTGTGGGCAGGTATTTCCTACCCTTACGATTAGTATTGTTTTAATATCCAAATAGTACTATTATATAATTTATATAACAGCCAAAGGTAGCCCATATGATTTTAACCGTAGGCAATACCAAAGGAGGCGTCGGCAAAACCACGTTGGCCGTGCAGCTCGCCATCTCCCGCGCGATGGCTGGGCGTGACGTGTGGCTGATCGACGGCGACCGCCAGGGAACGGCGGCAGCGGCCATTGCCGCCCGCTCCGAAGCCGGCAGAAAGCCGGGCATCGCGTGCGCGCAGTATGCAGACGGCAAGGAGTTGCGCGGCCAGGTGCAGCAGCAGCGCGATAAATGGCAGGACATCATCATTGATGCCGGCGGCCGTGACTCGACGGCCTTGCGTGCGGCACTGATTCTGTCCGATGTGCTTCTGGTGCCCTTTGCTCCTCGCTCCTACGACGTGTGGGCACTGGATGACATGGCCTCACTGGTTGACGAAGCGAACAGCGTTCGCGACGGCTTGCGATGTTTTGCCGTGATGAACCAGGCCGATCCTGGCGAGCACTCGGCCGACAACGCCGAGGCAGCGGCAGCCGTCGCAGAGATTCCGCAGTTCGCCTACCTGCCGGTGCCGATCCGGCGCCGCAAGGCTTTCAGTAATGCCGGCGGTGCTGGCCTGGCCGTGGCTGAACTGGCCCCGCGCGATCCCAAAGCCTGCGCCGAACTAGAATCATTGATTTCATATCTTTTTAATATCCATACGCACTCCTAAAAGGAGCCTATAGCATGGTAATCCAACGTAAGCCCAAGACGACGCCAGCCGCGCAAGCGGCGGCCGTAGATGCTTTTGTATCCGGTGCACCGGACGCCGGCGCCTACAACAAGGGCGTGGCGAAAGGGAACAAACGGCAGATCAGCCTTACCATCACCCCCGATTTGCTGCGCCGCGTGGATGAGCTCGCCAAGCGCACCGGACAGGGCAGGGCAGGCATCATCAACATGGCCATTTATCGCGCCATAGAAGGAGATGTTTTCAAATGAAAAAGAATATTAAAAGAATATTCATATAGTCGGCCAAGTTGGAGGATGTATGGTAGAAAAGGGTAAAGGCACGAGACTGATAAAAGGCGGCGTTGGCAAACGCGCGACGCCACGTCCCCGGACCTACCTGACCATTGGCTACGGCGACAAGGATTGGGCCAAGCGGCATGGCGCACGATGGGATAAGGAGCGCAAGCGTTGGTATGTCCTAGGCGAAGTGTCCAAAATGCTGCTGCCCTACATAGACTCCTTGATGGGTGGTCAGTCCATCAAGGAAGTTCCTGAGGAAGAACGCCAGGAAGCGAGAGCGAGAGCCACTGCGGCACGGGCCAAACCGCTGTTGCGAACTCCCCCGCCTGACGATGCGCAGGCCGATTTTTTTGTACCGGGCGTGTGGGACGTGGCTGCCAAGGACAATCGCGGCATCATGGACGTGGCCGTGTTCCGGCTATCGAAAAAGTACCCGCGCGCCAACTCGGTGATG
>NZ_NCAS01000076.1:0-3253 GCF_002255515.1 Acidiphilium sp. 20-67-58
CATCGCCCTGCGCGCCTGCAAAACAGACCAGAGCTTCCAGGCAATGATCTACCTCGCCGCAGCCGTCATCAACTCACGATGAATCCCTACAAACCCTAGAGCACGTTTTAGAACACGTTCCGATCCATCAGGATCGGATAATCCGGCTGCACCTGAAGCGGCGGCCGACACTGCGCCCCCCTTCGCGCGTGGGGCTGCGGGATTTGCGGACCATCCAAAGATATGTTTAATTGAAGTAACGATCTGTCCTATTTTCTGTACGTTTTAAATAAATTTTTACGATACGGATCCCGAACGGGATCGCAGGAGGCATTATGAAAACCGCGCTGCCGCCCGCCTTGGGCCGGAATTCCCGTAAACTGAGACTGCTGACCAGCGTCTGCGCCGCCGTGGTGTTCGGCACGGTGCAGCCGGCCGAGGCTCTGAACGGCCCGGCCCCCATGACATTCGACGGCGGCGCGCTCGGCCCGCTCGTCGTCAGCGGCGGCATCGACGGGTATGGCTACGCGCTGACCGGCACCGGCAAGGTCGGCCGGCACGACCTGCTTCGCTCGAGCCGGAATTTCGGCGCGGAGCTGATGAACAGCCAGATCTCGCTGCAAAAGCCGACGGGCCTCGTGCGGTTCACCTTGCAGGTCGGCTCGGTCAACTCGCTCTCGCTCGGCACGGCGCCGGCGGCCACCTCGGTGAATACATTCGCAACCGGGCCGATCTATGCCGCCTATGTCACGCTCGCACCGAGCCCGCATCTCTCGGTCTCGGTCGGGCAGATCGACTCGCTCGAGGGCTACGAGGCCGGGATCGACTGGGGCAATCCGAGCGTGCTGACCACGGCACTCTACAATGTGCAGAACTACCAGAGCCTCGGCGTCATGCTGAATGTCTCGAAAGGGCCGGTGAGCGCGAGCGTCGCCTTCGGTGACGGTTTCGATACCGGCGTGTTCAATTTCCTCCAGGGGCTGGTGAACTACAATTTCAACCGCAACAACGTGCTGTCGGTCTATGGCGCGACCAATCTGAGCCGGACCGGCGCCCTCGCCCATACCTATGGCAGCGCGGCGAAACCCTATGGCCAGAGCCTTGTCGGGCCCGGCAACGTGCAGATCAATTCGTCGATGGTCGGCGCCTATTACAGCTACACGCGCGGCAACCTCAATCTCGTGCCGGAAGCGCAGTTCGTATACGCGAAGAAGGACATCAAGGCGGGCATCCGCAAGACGACGACGGATTTCGGCGCCGCGCTGTTTGCCAACTACACGTTCGGCCACGGACCCTATTCGCTGGGCGGATGGGTGGAGTATTTCGCGGCGAGCGGGTTTGGCTCGAACGGGTTCGGCAACTGGTTCCTGCAGCCGAATGCGAAGGGGATCGGGATGTCGATCACGCCGACCTGGCAGAAGAACCATCTGTTCGTCCGCGGCGATCTCGGCGTGCTGCACCTGCTGAATGGCGGGGACGGGGTGATCGGCTACGGCGCCAGCGGCAAGCAGCCGAACCAGGCGACCCTGGTGCTCGAAGCGGGGCTACTGTTCTGATCGTCCGCACCTGATCGGAGCATTGTCCGATCCGGATGGATCGGATGATGCTCTATCCCCGCGGCCACAAACCCCGAATTCAGGAACTCGAATTCGGGGTTTGGAGGGGTGATTGCCCTGAGTGCGTTCCACGGGTTGGATAGTGTGGGGGAGTATGCTACGCCCGCTCGCATGACACATGCCATCCGGGACAAGCGGAAGCTGCTGGCACGGGTCGGCCGCATCCGCGGGCAGGTCGAGGCGATCGAACGCGCGCTCGAGGCCGAGGCGGGATGCGAAACCGTCATGCAGCAGATCGCCGGCGTGCGCGGTGCCGTGGCCGGGCTGATGGCCGAGATCGTCGAGGATCATGTGCGGAACCATCTCGTCGATCCTGAAACCCACCCCGATGCGCTGGACCGGGATGCCACCGACCAGTTGCTGGCGGTGATCCGCGCCTACCTGAAATGAGAGACGCCATGCCAGACAGCCACGCCGATCGCGGCGCCGCCGATCACAATCACGTGTTTCTCCGCGCCGATCACGCGCGCAACGAGCAGCGCACCTGGTGGGTGATCTGGATCTGCACCGCGATGATGCTGATCGAGGTGATTGGCGGCTCGCTTTACGGCTCGATCGCGCTGGTGGCGGACGGGCTGCACATGAGCACGCATGCCGGCGCGTTGCTGCTGGCAGCCCTCGCCTATCGCTACGCCCGCAAGCACGCGGATGACCCGCGGTTCAGCTTCGGCACCGGCAAGTTCGGCGACCTCGCCGGCTTCAGCAGTGCCATCATTCTCGCGATGATCGCCCTGCTGATCGGGTTCGAGGCGGTGCGCCGGTTCTTTGCGCCGGTGACGATCGATTTCGCTCAGGCGCTGCCGATCGCGGGGCTCGGCCTTGTCGTCAATGTCGTCAGCGCGCTGATCCTCGGGCTCGGGCATGACCATCATCACGATCATGGTCATCATCATGGCCATCACCATGACCATGACCATGACCATGACCATGACCATGACCATGACCATGACGATGACCATGACCATGACCATGACCATGATCACGCCGCGACCGGGCGGGACAACAACATGCGGGCGGCCGTGGTGCATGTGGCGACCGACGCGGCGGTGTCGGTTCTGGTGATCGTCGGCCTGCTGCTGGCGCGGGCCTTTGGCTGGCTGTGGATGGACCCGGTGGTGGGCATCGTTGGCGCCCTCGTCATCGCCAGCTGGGCGTTCGGGCTGATCCACGATACCGGCGCGATCTTGCTCGACATGACGCCGGACCGGAAACTTGTGCGGCGGCTGCGCGAAACCATCGAGGCCGATGGCGACGAGCTGAGCGACCTGCATCTGTGGCGGCTCGGCCCGGGCCATCTCGGCGCCATTCTGAGCGTGCGCTCGGCCACGGGGATGAGCCCGGACGCCTATCGGCAGAAACTCGCCGGCTTCACCTCCCTCTCGCATCTGACGATCGAAGTGCGGATGCGCTGAGCGAAGCGGCGCGTCTCCATCGCGCCGCGGGCCTGGTTTCATGACGGGTTACCGAGATTCCGGGTTCCGGGCGCCGTGACGGGCATCCAGGATTTTAGAGCATCATCCGATCAGATGGAACCATCTGATCGGATAAAGATGCTCTAATTATCAACAAGATAGAGCACGACATCCGATCCTGATGGATCGGAACGTGCTCTAGGTTCTGTACCTATTGCCATGACTACGGGGCGTCTGATTCAAGTC
>NZ_NCAS01000040.1:0-19399 GCF_002255515.1 Acidiphilium sp. 20-67-58
GTCCCGCCACTGATCGACAACGTCGAATTCGGTGGATTGATCGCAGACAAGGCATTCGACAGCAACGCTCTGGTCGCAGAACTCAACGAAAGAGGCGCCAGGATCGGCATTTCCCAGCACCCGGCCCGGGCACTGAAGCTGAAAATCGACCACGAAACCTACAAATGGCGTCATCTGATCGAGAATTTCTTCTGCATGCTAAAGGAGTTCAAACGCATCGCCCTGCGCGCCTGCAAAACAGACCAGAGCTTCCAGGCAATGATCCACCTCGCCGCAGCCGTCATCAACTCACGATGAATCCCCACAAGCCCTAGATGGACATGAGCAGATCATGACTCTGGCAGTTGAGGGAAATACGAGCCGATCTGTCCGGTGACGGGCTGCGAACGCCGTCGAGCACCGAATAAGGCTCCTCGCCCCCGGTGATAGCGCGAACTTCGATTCGGCAGACCCCCTCACCCAGCCTCACCGTCGCTTTGAATCCCGGCCATGCCTCCGGAATCGAGGGAGCGACGACGAGGAAATCCCCCTCCCGGCGGATGCCGAGAATGCCCTCGACGCCGGCCCGATACATCCACCCGGCCGAGCCGGTGTACCAGCTCCAGCCGCCGCGCCCCACATGCGGAGCGACGGAATAGACGTCGGCGGCCACGACATAGGGCTCGACCTTGTAGCGCTCGGCCTCTTCCGCGGTGAAGGCATGGTTGATCGGATTGAGAAGCGCGAACAGATCATGCGCCTTGTCGCCGGCGCCGAGCTTTGCAAAGGCGAGGATCGCCCACATCGCGGCGTGGCTGTATTGCCCGCCATTCTCGCGCAGGCCCGGCGGATAGCCCTTGATGTAGCCGGGATCTAGTGGCGTATGGTCGAAGGGTGGTGTGAACAACAAGGCAAGCTTGGCGTCGGTGCGGAGCAGACGACGCTCCAGCGAGGCCATGGCGGTGGTGGCGCGCAGTCTATCAGCGGCGCCCGACAGCACAGCCCAGGACTGTGCTATGGAATCGATGCGGCACTCGCCGCTGTCCTTCGAGCCGAGCCAAGTGCCGTCGTCGAACGTCGCCCGCCGATACCATTCGCCGTCCCAGGCCGAGCGCTCCAGGGCCCGCCTTACCGAGGCAGCATGAATCCGCCAGCGGCGGGCGCGCTCGGGATCTCGTTCGCCGGCGAAGGGCGCAAACATCTCGATGGTCCGGACGAGGAGCCAGCCGAGCCAAACGCTTTCGCCCCTGCCGGCCTCGCCGACGCGATTCATGCCGTCGTTCCAATCGCCGGTGCCGATCAAAGGCAGGCCGAGCTCGCCGATGAGAGCAACGGCATGATCTAGGCCGCGGGCGCAATGCTCGTAGAGCGGCTCCACGATATCCGAGGGCATCGGCTGAAAGAAATGCTCATGCTCTTCGGTCCGCAGGACCGGGCCGTCGAGATAAGGCACGGGCTCGTGGAGGATTGCGGCGTCTCCGGTTCCGTCGATGTAGGTCGCGGTGGCGAAGGCGAGCCATACATGATCGTCGGAGATGCGGGTGCGAACGCCCTGGCCCGATTGCGGCAGCCACCAATGCTGGACGTCGCCCTCGACGAACTGCCGCCCGGCGGCGCGCAATATATGGTCCCGCGTCTCCGCGGGCAGAGCCAGCGTCAGCGCCATGCCGTCCTGCAACTGGTCGCGGAAGCCATAGGCGCCGCTCGCCTGATAGAAGGCCGAGCGTGCGGTTATGCGGCAGGCGAGCGTCTGGTAGAGCAACCAGCCATTCAGCATGATGTCCATCGCCCGGTCCGGCGTCTTCACCTGGACCGCGCCGAGCACGTCATGCCAGTGCTGCGTCACGGCGGCGAGCGCAGCATCGAGATCGGCGTGGCGATAGCGATCGACGAGTGCCCGCACCTCGTCTACTGAGCTGCACTGGCCGAGGAAGGAGACGACATCGACCGTCTCGCCGATGCCGAGCTCGACTACAGTCTGCAGCGCAGCGCACGGATCGAGGCCGGCGCCGGTCGTCCCGGACAGAGGCACCTTGCTTGCAAGGCAGAGAGGAGACGCAGGTCCGCCATCGCGGCCGAGGAATTCGGTGCGGTCGGCGGTCCAGGTGGTCTGCCGCCCCGCGAGATCGGCGAAGGCGACGCGAGAGCCGAAGGTGACGCTCCACCGATTGCGTGCCAGCATCGCTCCGGACTGCGCGTCCATCTCCGTGGTGATGAACGGAGCCGACGCCCCGCGCGAAGTGCCGAGTACCCATTCCGCATAGGCGGTGACGGAAAGCCGGCGCGGCCGGCCGGACCGATTGGTAAGTCTTAAGCGCGAGATTTTAATCGGATCGTCGAGCGGCACGTAGTGCAGCAGGTCCAGGGCGACGCCGTTCGCTTCATGCTCGAACCTGCTATAGCCGAAGCCGTGCCGCGCGACATAGGTGCCGTCACCTCGGATCGGTTGCGCGGTCGGGCTCCACAGATGGCTGCTCTCCTCGTCCCGCACATAGATCGCCTCGCCCGCCGGGTCGGCGACCGCGTCGTTCGACCATTGGGTGAGCTGGTTCTCTCGGCTGTTCTGCGCCCAGCTGTAGCCGCTGCCCTCAGCCGAAACCTGGAAACCAAAGCAGGCATTGGCGACGACGTTGATCCACGGTGCCGGAGTGGTGTGGCCGCGTTCGAGGATGGTCACATATTCCCGCCCGTCCTTGTCGAATCCGCCCAGGCCATTGAAGAATTCGAGCTTCGGCGGCTCGCGCGACGACGCGGGTTCACGCATCGGGGTCAAAGCCCGCGCCCGGCGCTGGACCGGAGGCGGATTCGACGGCGGACCCAGGCGAGCGAAATGGTCAGCGATAGTGCCGCCGCGGGCCCCAAGGACGATCCGGGCGACCGAGCGCAGAAGCGCATGCGCCTCCACGCTCATGAGATCGGCGCGCAGCATAAAGACGGACCCCTGCGCCGGTTCCTTGCCCAGCAGCGGACGCGACTGATTGGTCCGTACCGCGGCCTCGATGGCAATCTGCAGGTCCTGCACATAGGAGGAAGCCCGCTCGTTCACAATAACGAGGTCCACGGCGAGGCGCTTCATGCGCCAATATTCATGGGCGTGCAGCAATTGGCGCACCTGCGCCATGTCTTCGACATCGTCGATCCGAAGCAGCACGATCGGCAGGTCGCCAGAGATCGAGTGCGGCCACAGACCAGACTGCGGGCCGGCACCGCGCGTGATCGTCTCGGACGGCGACCTGAAGCGCCGGTCGGTATAGAGCAGCGGCGCGGCGATTCTCTGAAAGTCGGCGGCTTCTTCTGCGTCCACGTCGAGGTGTCGAAGCTGGACCTGCGCCTGTGTCCACGCCAGGGTCTTAGCACGGTCGAACGCGTTGCGATCATGATGGGCATCGATCAGATCGAGCAGTTCCGGCCGCGACGACGCGACGACGGTCCAGAATGCCACACGCGCGACCTTGCCCGGCTCGATTCGAACGCTCTGACGCAGCGAGAAGATTGGGTCCAGCACCGTTCCCACGCTGTTCGAGAGCGGCCGGCCGCCCGACATAGCCTCGGCCGTGCCGATGCTGCGCCCACGTCCGATGAAACGCGCGCGGTCGGTCTCGTATTGCGGATTTGCGGCGACCTCGCCTTCCACCACCGCGAAATGCGCGGCCCATATCTGCGGTTCGCCCGGCGCCCGACGTCGCCGCGTGGCGATGAGAGCACCAAACTCAGGCAGATGCTCGGTCTCGACGAACATCTTGGCGAAGGCCGGGTGGGCATTGTCGGCGGCCGGCGTGGTCAGGACGAGCTCGGCATAGGAGGTCAGCTCGATCTCGCGGGTCCGCCGGCCGCTATTGGTCAGCGAGACGCGCCGAACCTCGCCGTTGTGCTCGCCGGAGACGATGACATCCATCGTCGTGGTCAGGCCGACATCGTGACGGATGAACTCGGCGTGGTCCTCGCCGAACACCACGTCGCTTTCACCCGCAGCGTCCGCCATCGGCTGCGTGGTGGCGGACCAGATGCTGCCGCCCCGCATGTCGCGCAGGAAGATGAAGGAACCCCAGTCGTCGCGCGTGGCGTCTTCGCGCCAGCGCGTCACCGCGATGTCGCCCCAGCGGCTGTAGCCGCTGCCGGCTGCGGTCATCATGACGGCGTAGCTGCCATTGGAGAGCAGATGCGTAATCGGCGCCCCGGGAGCGGGCGCGGTCAGGCGGCGCACCATCGCCCCCTCGCTGCGGGCATCGACGGCGGCGGCCCGAACTTCCTCGGCGCGGGGACGGGCCACGACGACGTCGCGCGGCGAGCGTTCCTGCAACAGCAGCTCGCTCGCCCGGATCATCGGCTCGCGATGGAATCGGGCGCGCATCTCGCCGCCCAGCAGCGTGTTGGCGATGGCGACGATGGTCATGCCCTGGTGATGGGCCATGAAGCTGCGGACGATGGCGACGTCCTCGTCTTCCGGAAGCCGCGAACGGGTGAAGTCGAGCGCTTCATAGAAGCCGTAGCGGCCCTGCGCGCCCAGCTCGACGAGACGGGCATAGTTCTGTCGCGCGCGCTCGGGATTCACCATGCTGGCAAGGCCGGTCGCATAGGGCGCCACGACGACGCTCTCCGAGAGGCCGCGCTTGAGGCCGAGGCCAGGCACGCCGAAATTGGCGTATTGATAGGTGAATTCGATGTCGCGCGCATTGTAGGCGGATTCCGACATGCCCCACGGAACGCCGAGAGACCGCGCGTAGGATTGCTGGCGCTCGACCACCAGGCGGTTGGTCTGTTCGAGCACGCTGCTGGCCGGCGCTCGCATCACCAGCGACGGCATGAGGTATTCGAACATCGATCCCGACCAGGAGATGAGTGCCGAGGCGTTGCCGAGTGGCGTCGCAAGCCGCCCGAGTCGGAACCAATGGCGGGTTGGCGCATCGCCCTTGGCGACGGCGAACAGGCTGGCGAGGCGCGCTTCGGACGCCAGAAGGTCGTAGCAGCTTGGATCGCGGCCGTTCTCGGCGAGCGAATAGCCGATGGAGAGCAGCTTCCGCTCGGGATCGAGCAGGAAGGCGAAGTCCATCTCCATGGCCATGGCCCGTGCCATATCCGCCAGCGCGGTCAGGCGATCCCGTGTAGCGGCAGGCACTGCCAGAAGCTCGAGGCGGTCGCGCTCATGTTCGCTCACCGCCTTACCGAGCGCGTTTGTCCAATAGACGATGTCGGTGACTCCGTCGTCGCCCGTCGCCGGAATAGTCTCCAGCACGATCCTCGTGGCCTTGTCGGTAAGCCGTTTCAGAATCGGAGCCGTCGCTTCCAGCGTCTGCACGCCGTTCAGTTGGACGTCGATCTCGTCCAGCGCCGCAGTCAGCGCCTGCCCCTGCGAACCGCCCGCACCGGACGGGCCGGCCATCGCCTCGCGGGCCAAGGCCAAAGCATCAGCGATGCCCGCGCGCGCACTCGCGCCGACGGGGACATCCCGCCACTCCTCGCAGGCATTGGCCAGCGTGATGAGATGACCGGCGAGATTGCCGCTGTCGACGGACGAGACGTAGGCGGGCGGCAATGCCGCGAGGTCCTGCGTGCCGTACCAGTTGAGGAAGTGCCCGTGGAAGCGGCGCAGCCTCTTCAGCGTGGCGAAGGTCGCCTCCAGCCGCGTGATGGTGTCGATCGTGCCGGCCCAGCCGAAGTCGCGGGCGGCGACGGCCGAGAGCAGATAGAGGCCGATATTGGTCGGCGAGGTGCGGCGCGCGACCACCGGCTTCGGCACTTCCTGGAAATTGTCCGGCGGCAGCATGTTGTCGGCCGGGGTGACGAAGGTCTCGAAGAAGCGCCAGGTGCGCCGGGCAATCAGCCGCAGGTCGCGTGCTTCCCGTTCACCGACGGCGAGGCGCAGCGGCACCTTTGGCGAACGGCTCGCCCATTGCGCTATCGCGGGCGCGCCGAGCCAGAGCAAGGCGAAAGGCAGGATGAGCGGCCAGATGGATGGCGAGAGGGTGAGCGCGCCCCCTGTAATTACCAGGCCGAGCACCGTGCCGCTCGACATCTGCCGATAGAAGCCGATGAGATCCAGTCGCGGCGCTGCCGAGGATTTGGCGGCCGTCGTCCATTCGAGCAGATGGCGGCGCGTCACGAGCAGCCGCAGCAGCGTGCGGATCGCGGCATCGCCCGCACGCCATGCCTGATCGGCGAGAAAGACGAGCGACAGCAATGTCTGGGCTGCGGCGAGCCACAGATCGGACCGCAGCCGGGCCAAGTGGCTGCGTACGCGCATGTCGGGGCGGCCCGGAAGCAGGCTGAAGAGGATCGGCAGGAAGGAGGGAACCGCGACAGTGGAGATGACCAGAAGCGTGCCGATCCGTGCCGCCGGCACGGGAAACAGCCAGCATAAGCCCAGTGCCAGCAATGTAAGCGGCCCCGCCACGGAGCGACGCAGATTGTCGAGCATCTTACCGCGCCCGACCGTGGTCAGGCCGCGCCATCCTGCACCGTCACCCACGATCCACGGCAGCAACTGCCAGTCGCCGCGCATCCAGCGATGCTGCCGCTTGGCGACGACATCGTAGCGCGAAGGGAATTCCTCGACGACCTCGACATCCGACGCAAGGCCAGCGCGTGCAAACACGCCCTCGAAGAGATCGTGGCTGAGCAGCGTGTTGTCGGGGATGCGCCCGGCAAGCGATGCCTCGAAGGCATCGATCTCATAGATGCCTTTTCCGGTGTAGGAACCTTCGCCGAAGAGGTCCTGATAGACGTCGGAAACAGCCGCCGCATAGGGGTCCATGCCGCCGCCGCCGGAGATGACCCGCTGATAGAACGAGCCCTCGCGGCCGATTGGCAACGAGGGCGTCACCCGCGGTTGGAGGATCCCGTAGCCGCTTACCACCCGCCGCTCGGCAGCGTTGAATTTCGGCCGGTTCAGCGGATGCGCCATCTTGCCGATGAGCCGGAGCGCGGCGTCGCGCGGTAGGCGGGTGTCGGCATCGAGCGTAATCACGTAGCGCACATCCACCGGGACCTCCGGAGGCCGGCCACCAACGGCCATGAAGGAGGTGTCGTCCGCGCCGCGCAGCAGGCGGTTGAGCTCATGCAGCTTGCCGCGCTTGCGCTCCCATCCCATCCATTTTCCTTCGCCCGGATTAAACAGGCGATGGCGGTGTAGCAGGAGGAAGCGGTTGCCGGCCGGGCCGGCGCCGTGACGCAGATTAAGTTGCTCGATCCCTTGCACGGCGAGCTCCAATAATGGCGCATCGTCCGGCAGGACCTCGCAGTCGGCGTCCATGCCATCCGACAGAAGGGCAAAAGTGATATCGCCGCCGGCACCGGAGAGGAAATGAACTTCCAGCCTTTCGACTTGTTCCTGAAGGTCGGCTTCGCTGGTGAGCAGCGTCGGCACGGCGACGAGAGTGCGCAAGGAGGTCGGGACGCCGCCCGCGAGTTCGAGGCCCGGCAGGCTGGTGGCATTGAACATCCATGCCACGCCCCGGTTGACCAGTGCGGTCGCCAGTTCGCTTGCCGAGACGAAGCCAATGACCGCGAACAAAACGAGCCAGCCGCTGGAAAGGCCGGCGGATGAGAGTGCCCAGAGTGACAGCGCGATGAGGCCCAGCGTAACGGCGATGCTCGTGCCGATATATCCACCTATGCCGAGCCGGATGCTGAGGCGGCTAAGGCGAAGCCGGGCGGGCGGGCGGAAACGGATCGTCCGTTCGAATGCGCTCCGCCCATCGCCGATGAGATAAAAGCCGGGATCGCTGGCCGGCCCGGTCGACGCATCCTGCGTTGTGGCGTTCACCGTCGCAACGGCCTGCAGCGCCCGCCCGGCGATGTCGAGCTCGGATGCCACGGAGCCGCGGGCGAGTTGCTCGATCGCGCTCCGGTAGAGGTTGCGCGTGGAAAAATCCATCGCGGCGAAGGCACTCCCCGCCCGCAGCCGATCATCGACCAGGCTGACGCTCTCGAACATCTCGGCCCAGTCGATGTCGGAGATCAGCCGCATGCTGGTGATGACGTTGCGCACGCTGACGTTGGAGGCGCCAAGCCGCTGCTGAGCATGCTGCACCACACCTTCGACCGATGCGCCTTGGGCTCCCAGTCGTGTCTCCAGCCATCCCAGTGCCGGCGTGATCCGCGGGTCCCGGTCCCTGAGCCGCTTGACGAGCTGGGCGGCGAAGACCTCGTCCAGCGGTTCCGGCGAGCGGATCAGGATGTCGGCGTCGAGCGCGGCCCGGGCTTCGCCCGAGACGAGAAGCCGGTCGGCGAGCAGGTCGGCCTCTCGGCGCGCCCGACGCCCGGCGGTGATCTGGTCGGCCAGCCGGCGCAGGTTCTCGATGAGCACGATGCGCAGTGTGATGGCCACAGCCCACAGCTCGCCGATGGTCAGCGGCTCGACCTGCTGATAGGCCGCGATGAAGCAGCGCAACATCTCGGGATCGAA
Organism: Acidiphilium sp. 20-67-58; assembly: GCF_002255515.1. Lineage (NCBI taxonomy): Bacteria > Pseudomonadati > Pseudomonadota > Alphaproteobacteria > Acetobacterales > Acidocellaceae > Acidiphilium > Acidiphilium sp. 20-67-58. The sequence goes on from NZ_NCAS01000040.1 coordinate 8,384, forward strand.
ATGGCTGTCGGTATGGGCGACATAGGCCCAGGCGAGGCCGAGCACGCGAGGGTAGCCGGCGAACGGCCCCTCGGCGAGCTTCGGCAGCAACCGGTAATAGCCAGGCGGGAGGTCGTCACGGATCTCCCGGACCTGTTCCTCAACGAGATGATAATTGTCTAGCAGCCACTCGGCGGCCGGCACCACGGTGCGGCCTGCCTCGACATCGGCAGCCGTTGCCCGGTAGGCGGCGAGTAGCACACCGGCATTCCTCTTCAGGCGGGTATGCAGCGAAGGGGCGGAAGGCGGCCGGGCGGTGATGGGCTGGGCGGCAGCGAGGCTTCGTGCGTGCTGTTCCAGCCGCTCGGCACCGAACAATTCCTCGCGGATCGGCGAGGCGTCGTTCCAGACGGAGCCCTGCCGGGCGCGGTTGCCCCGTTTGAAGGAGTAGCGGCGAAGGTCGACGATCGGATTCATTTATGCCTTCCGGTGCAGAGTGGCGCGAGAGGCATGGGCCGGACGGTCCGGGCGGAGGACCTTTGCTCAGGCGGGGCAGAAGCCGGATTACGGCGCGGGACGGGCGGCGTCCCGGTCGGCACGCCATTCAGCGGCGGCGGGCAGATCGCCGGCGACATCGACATGTGCAGCGCCGTCGCAGCTTGGCGCCAGGGACTTCTCGGAGAAGCGCAGCTGCAACAGCCGACCCTCGACAGTGCGCAGCCGCCCCGCGAAGCCCGCGCCGATGATTACGACATGCCGTTTCTTACTCACAACGGACACGAAAATATCATACGGATCATGTACAATTTGCAAACTTGGAAGGTGACCTGACGTGGTCCGTGGCAATGGCGTCAATAGCGTCCCGAACCCCATCAGCAATTCCCGTTCCATGGTCGTTTCTCGCTCGTCACAGCAATCGGATTAGAGTGAGTTGCGATAAGCTGATTACGGCGGGATCGTAAGAGTAAGACAAGACTCGGAAAATACTCAATTAATCAGCACCCCCATACGCTCGGCGCCACCGGCTTCGATCCTGGTCAGAATTGTCTGAACCCGGCGCGGGTTTGAAGGCGGGCACGGTGCGCCCGACGTCGGTGGCGGTGACGACGGGACAACCATCTGTCTCAGCACCGCGCCACCGGCTTTTGGTCGAAGGCCGCCAGTCAACACCAGAATACCGCCGAAGTCGCGCGGCGCCGCGACCGCCATCTGAAAGACAGCGTAGCGTCGCCGGCGTGATCGATGACCTTCGCTCGATTCTGGCCGGTTTGCCCAAGCGTCGCGGGTGATCGCTGAGTGATTTCACCTGATAGCGCCGGGATGCGGACGAAATTGGCCAAGTATTGGGCTAGGCCGTGAAGCTGGAGGCGGACGGCCCTCATCGAGCAGTACGAATACTGGGTTCACATGACCCCGATTTTGCCCTCCTTGATCAAGAGGAACGCGTATTCCGGAAATCGGCGGTGAGCCAACGAGTGCGACCAGCGGCATTTGGGCCGACTAGGTAGATTCCGAGCCTGCCGCGATCGCCCAAACGCCGGCATCCTCAGACGAGCGGCCGATCCACTGAGGAAAGGCCTGGGGTTTGCCGCCGGCTTCGCCGATAAAGGTTGCGGCCAGTCCGGCAAGCACCGGCCCGTCAAACTTGTCTCTTCAAGAGGTCGCCACCCTCTCGCAAGGGTTGCCCGACCTTTTGCGGTATTTGTGAAAGAACCCCCATGTCCGATCGCAAGCTCTTGGCCAAACAGAAGGCGCTCGTTACCGGGGCCAACTCCGGCATCGGCGAGGGCGTCGCAATTGCTCTCGGCCAGGCGGGCGCCGATGTAGTGGTGAATTATGTCGAGGGCGACGCCGCCGCGAACGCTGTGGTTGACAAGATCAAGCAGTTCGGCGGCAACGCTATCACACACAAGGCCGATGTTTCGCATGAAGATGAGGTCGGCGACATGTTCGACCGAGCCGTACGCGAATTTGGCACGATCGACATCCTCGTCAACAATGCCGGTATGCAACGCGACTCTGCATTTTCTGACATGACCCTGGAAAAGTGGAACAAAGTCCTTGGCGTCAATTTGACCGGCCAGTTTATCTGCGCGCGGGCGGCCATACGCGAGTTCCTGCGCCGCGGCGTGGTCCCATCCGTGTCGCGCGCAGCCGGTAAGATCATTTGCATGAGTTCGGTGCACCAAGTGATCCCGTGGGCAGGTCACGCGAATTACGCCACCTCGAAGGGCGGCATCAAATTGATGATGGAGAGCATGGCGCAGGAGCTTGCCCCCAAGCGCATCCGCGTCAACGGCATCGCACCAGGCGCGATACAGACGCCAATCAATACCTCCGCCTGGGACACGCCGGAGGCCCTCAAGAGTCTGCTGACGCTAATTCCCTATGGAAGGATCGGACTGCCCGAAGATATCGCACGCGCCGCCGTTTGGCTGGCGTCTGACGATTCCGACTACGTCGTAGGCACCACACTCTTCGTTGACGGGGGCATGACGCTTTACCCCGGCTTCTCGACCAACGGTTGAAGACGATGACGCAGCATTACGACGTCATCATCATCGGAAGCGGCCCTGGTGGCGCATCTGTCGCGTATCGCCTCGCGCCAACCGGCAAACGCATCTTGCTGATTGAGCGTGGCGATTATCTGCCGCGTTCGCGTGCGAACTGGGACTCGCAGACGGTGTTCGTCGATGGCGCCTATCAAGCTGATGAGACGTGGTATGGCAAGAATGGCGAGACCTTTCATCCCGGCCTGCATTATTATGTCGGCGGCAACTCAAAGGTCTATGGCGCGGCGCTTTTCAGACTGCGAGAGCGAGATTTCGGCGAAGTCCAGCACAAGGACGGCGTCTCTCCTGCATGGCCTCTAAAGTACGAGGTGTTCGAGCCCTATTACGGCGAGGCCGAGCAGCTGTTTCACGTTCACGGCCAACGCGGCGAAGATCCGAACGAGCCCCCTTCAAGCGGTCCCTTTCCCTATCCGCCGGTTTCCCACGAGCCGCGCATCCAAACGCTACAGGACAGCCTGGCGAGAGGCGGCTTGCACCCGTTTCATCTCCCTCTTGGTATTCTTCTTGATGAGGAGCATGGAAAAGTCACGCCGACCAGCATCTGCATCCGCTGCGACACGTTTGATGGATTTCCCTGTCTTCTGAACGGCAAGGCGGACGCGCAGGTCATGTGCGTCGATCCGGCACTTAAGTTGCACCCCAACCTGACGTTGCTGACCAACGGGTATGTCTCCAGGCTCGGAACGGACGCCAAGGGCAGCAAAGTGAAAGACGTCGCGGTGACGCGCCATCGCAGTGAAGAGCACTACTCGGCCGATATCGTAGTCGTCGCGTGCGGCGCGCTGTCCTCGGCGCTGCTTCTGCTGCGCTCCGCGAACGACGATCATCCCGATGGCCTCGCCAACGGTTCCGGCCAGGTCGGGCGCAACTACATGCGTCACAATCAGTCCATTCTGATGGCGCTGATGCGCGAACCCAACGACACGGTATTCCAGAAAACCCTCGCGATCTCCGATTTCTACTTCGGATCGGATGACTGGGAATATCCGCTCGGGTTAATACAGATGTGCGCCACGTCGCATGGCGCGCAAATCAGGGGCGAAGCGCTGCCGAGCTGGCTGGAATGGATGCCAAAGATGCCGTTCGACGAGATGGCGCGCCACTCGATGGATTTCTGGTTGTCGAGCGAGGATATTCCGCGGCCGGAAAACCGCATTCGCTACGATGGCGAGCGTGTCGTTCTGGACATCACCGAAGGTGATATGGAAGCTCATCATCGGCTCAAGAAAAAGCTCGAGCAGATATTGAGCAGCGCGGGCGCTCATCCAGTACTCCTGGAGCGCAGCCTTTATCTGGGCAATGACATTCCGATCGGCGGCACGGCGCATCAAGCAGGGACGGCGCGCTTCGGGACCGATCCCGCGAACTCGGTGCTGGACCTCGACTGCAAGGCCCATCAACTCGATAACCTGTACATTGCGGATGCCAGCTTCTTTCCATCGATCGGGGCGGTCAATCCGACGCTGACAATCATCGCCAACGCCCTTCGTGTCGCCGACCGAATCAAGGAAAGACTGAAATGACGGCCATGTTCTCAAGCGACCTGAGCGGACGCACCACAGACTTTCCGCATTTCTGGGAGCATACGGTCGGCAGCGGCCATGCGACACTTGCTTTGCGGGCTGATTGGCAGGCGCAACTCAAGCAGGCGCATGACGAACTTGGCATGCGGCATGTCCGGTTTCACGGCATTCTGAGCGATGACATGGGAACGCTGGTGAGTGAGGGCGACACGTTCTTCTATTCGTTTTTCAATACCGACCAGATCTTCGATTTCCTGCTGTCGATCGGCATGAAGCCTTTTGTCGAATTGAGTTTCATGCCGTCTGCTCTGTCCTCCGGTGATCAGACGGTTTTTCACTACCGAGCCAATGTCGGCCGTCCCAGGGACTATGCGCAATGGGCCGTGCTGATCAGAAAGCTGGTACGTCATTGGGTGGACCGTTACGGATTGGGCGAAGTGCGGCAGTGGTTCTTCGAGGTCTGGAACGAACCGAACCTGACGGCATTCGGAAACGGTCAGCAGAGCGATTATTTCGAGCTGTACCGCTACACAGTGGAGGCCATCAAGGGCGTTGACGCAATGCTGAAAGTCGGCGGTCCCGCCACGGCGGCGAATGCGTGGATCGATGATTTTCTGGCATTCTGCAAGGCCAATGACCTGCCGGCCGATTTCGTCAGTACACATCATTATCCCACGGATGCATTCGGCAAACCGGGCGACGACACCGAAGCTCAATTAGCGGCCTCAACGCGCAGCATCCTGCGCGAACAGGCCCGCGACGTCCGAAAGAACGCCGGCGATTTGCCGGTCTACTACACGGAGTGGTGCACATCCTCCAATCCGCGCGATCCGATGCATGACGATCCCTACGCCGCCGCGTTTATCGTCAAAACGATCCTCGAAGCCAGTGGGCTGGTTCAGGGATACAGCTATTGGACGTTCTCAGACATTTTCGAGGAAAACTATTTCCCTTCGATCCCATTCCACGGCGGATTCGGGTTGCTCAACATTCATGGCATCGCCAAGCCCGCCTATCGAGCCTTCCAGTTGCTGCATGAACTGGGCACGCAGATGATGCCGGTCAAGGGGAGCCACGCAACCGTCGATGCCTGGTTCGTGCGCGGCGATCAGCGTTCCACGCTGGTATTGACGAACTTTGCGCTGCCGCGGCATCCGATCGAGACAGAGCAGGTTTCCTTCGAGCTCAAGTCCGCGAAGCCGGAATCGATGGCGTCCATTCAGCGGATCGACCTGGAGCACGCCAATGCGAAGCCCCATTGGGAGCAACGGGGCAAGCCTGAATATTTGAACGCCGCGACCATTGAAGAACTCAAGCATCTGTCGCAGTTCCAGAGCGAACCGGTTCCGGTCAATGGTGACTCCGGGAAGTTGAACATTAAAGTGTCGATGCCGCCACAATCGGTCGCCGCGATCCATTTCTCGAATTGACCGGGATGGGCGATCTGGCGCAGCTTTCGGACGAGGCACTCACGATCCGCCTGCAGCAGGCGGCTTTTTCCTATCTGATCGACTACGCTAACGCCGATACCGGCCTTGTCGCGGACACGTCCCGCCAGGGGGCGCCGTGCAGTATTGCCGTGGTCGGGTTTGCGCTGTCCTGCTATCCTATTGCGGTCCGGAATGGTTGGCTGTCACGCACGGATGCAGCTACCCGCACGCTCAAGGTTCTCAGATTCTTTTCATGCAGCACTCAGAGCGATGCACCCGACGCGACCGGCTACAAGGGCTTCTATTATCACTTTATTGACATGCAGACGGGCAAGCGCGTCTGGCAATGCGAACTCTCGCTGATCGATACCGCGCTGCTGGTCGCCGGTTTCCTGGTGGCCGCATGCTACTTCGACGGCAGTGGCGAGCGTGAAATTCGCGAACTGGCCGACGCGTTGTATCGCCGCGTCGATTGGCGATGGGCCCAGAACGGCACACTAGGCCTTTCGCAAGGATGGAAACCCGAGTGTGGGTTTCTCCATTATGGCTGGGAAGGATACAACGAAGCGGCGCTTCTCTACGTTCTAGGTCTTGGCTCGCCGACCTTTCCGCTCACGCCAGCTGGATACGTTACATGGCAGCTGACCTATCAGTGGGAAAATCTGCTGGACCGCGATGTTCTCTATTCCGGTCCGCTTTTCACGCACCTGTTCTCCCATGCGTGGATCGACTTTCGCGGTATCCGCGATGAGTTCATGCGTGAGAAGGCGAGCGACTATTTTGAGAATACGAAGAGCGCCATCGCTGTTCATCGCGAATACGCCGAACGCAATCCATACGGGTTCGAAGCCTATGGTCGCGACTTCTGGGGTGTAACGGCAGGAGATGGCCCGACCGCCCCGGAGATGCTCGAGAACGGTAAGGATCGCCGCTTCTTCGGCTACATGTCGCGCGGCGTACCGTACGGTCCCGATGACGGAACGATCGCGCCTTGGGCCATGCTTGCAACACTGCCCTTTGGGGCCGATGCCGCGCTCGCCGGCACGCGCGGTCTTCTCGAGTTGCATCCGAAGGTCTGCCACCAGGACAGATTTTCAAGCGGCTTCAATCCGACACTGTCGGATGGCGACGGCGGCTGGCTTTCCACAGGATGGTACGGGCTCGACCAGGGCCTGCTCGTGATGATGATTGAAAATCATCGCACTGATATGATCTGGGAGATCATGCGGCATTGCAGTTACGTGCACGATGGGCTCCAACGCGCCGGTTTTGAAGACGGGTGGCTTTAGCAATGCAAGATGGCGTCCCAATAACGAAACCTGGTGACGAGGATCGCTTCCTTCGGAGGGTACGCCCTGCAGATTGGAAAAACCCGGTGCCACGGAACCCCTACGACATCGCAATTGTCGGAGCGGGCCCGGCCGGACTGGAAGCGGCAGAGTACGCCGCGCGGCTGGGGTTCTCCGTCGCACTCATCGAGCGCAATCGCCTGGGCGGAAATTCGCTGAATGCAGGGTCGGTCCCATCCAAGGCAATCATCTGCACCGCGCGCGTTTGTAGCACGATGCGGGATGCCGAAGCGTTCGGAGCGCCGATCCCGTCTGCGCCGTCTCTCGATTTTGACAAGGTGATGTCGCGCATGCGCCGGATTCGGACGCGCATATCGGGATATCATTCGGTTCACGAACTCGCCGAACCGGGTGTCGACATTTTTTTCGGTTCTGCCCGGTTCGAGAGCGCGGATACGCTGTTTGTGGACGACGCGCCCGTGCATTTCAAAAAGGCGCTCATCGCCACAGGCGCGCGTCCCGGGGTGCCCAATATTCCGGGCCTCGATCAGACGGGTTATCGCACGAGCGCGACGATCTTCGAGATGGCAGCACTGCCGACGCGTCTCGCCATCATCGGCGGAGGCCCGCTGGGTTGCGAAATGGCGCAAGCCTTTTGCGGGCTGGGATCGCACGTAACCATCGTGCAGAACGATCCGAAATTCCTGCCTCGCGAGGAACGTGACGCCGCGGAAATCCTATCCCGCTCCATGGCGCGCGATGGAGTCGATATCCGTCTGAACACCACGGTGGTCGGGGCGCGGCGCGTGAACGGCATCAAGATTCTGGAGACCGTCAATAACGATGTAAAGGGCGACATTCAAGCCGACGAAATCCTGTTGAGCATCGGCCGGGTTCCAAATGTCGAAAAGCTCAATCTTGTTGCCGCCGGCGTCACTTTTGACGAGGACCATGGAATCAAAGTTGATGATTTTCTGCGCAGCACAAATCCAAATGTGTACGCCGCAGGTGACGTCTGCTTGGCGCTTAAATTCACCAACGCCGCACAGTCCTCAGCGCGCATGGCGGTTCGGAATGCGCTGATGCAGGCACAACAGCGACAAAGCAGCTTGGTCATACCCTGGTGCACCTATTGCGATCCCGAAATCGCGCATATCGGTCTGCACGTCTGGGAAGCGCGCCAGCAATCGATTCCCATCAAGAGTTTCACCGTGATGATGCACGACGTCGATCGCGCGATCACCGATGGACGGGACACGGGCTTCGTCAAGATCCACATATCGGAAGGGTCCGACAGGATTTTAGGCGCGACCATCGTCTCCTCGCGGGCGAGCGAGTTGATTAACGAGATGGCCGTCATAATGAGCGCCGGCATCGGCATGAAGGCGCTGGCAGAGGTGGCACACACCTATCCGGCGCAATCCGAGGCAATCCTGCTTGCGGCACAAGCCTATACGCGCAATTTCGATGAGGCGGCAAAAAGGGCTGCATCTGGAAACGCGGACAATGGAAAATGAGGCCGCAGGTTGACCGGAAAAATTCTTCATGCCTTTACCAATCTGGGCCTGATAAACGCTGGCTCGTTCTGATCCCGGCTTGTGAATCGTCGAGCTTCCGGATCAAGGTATCGAAGGGGCAGCCTTTGCTTTTCGCGATACTGTCCCCGTTCCTGCTCACCGGATGCGACGCGCTGAAGTTCGATGTGATGAATCATGCGGGGTCCGATCGCTGCGAGCCAATGGCACCTCTACGTCATCGTCGGCATCGTGCTGGTCTTCGTTGCTGTCCGGTGCTGCTGCTCACTCCACTCATCGCTTGGCATTATCGACTGTCCAACAAGCATAGCGCGTTCAGGCCGAAGCGGGATTTTTCCTGGACTATCGAAGGCTTTATCTGGTCCCGCCGATCGGCATCGTCATCGGTCTCGGCTTCTTGCTCTGGCACTATACTCACACGCTTGATCCCTATCGACGTATTGCGTCCAACCAGCCGGCCCTCGAAGTTCTGGCGGTGGGGCTCGACTGGAAATGGCTGTTCATCTATCCGACCCGCAGCGGATATCGGAGCGGTAAATTCGACAATTGCGATCGACGATGTGGAGCGCGTGGTCGATAACATCAGGGACCAGCTATGACGACAGCAGCAATCGTTGTGCTCGTGGTCCGCTATGGCCTCGTGCTGTTATTCCTCCCGTTCAGCGCACTCGACAAGTTTTTCGGCTTCAATCACGCGGTCAAACAGGCGCAGAGCATGTTCAAGCCGCGCCCAATCGCGATGGCGATGATCCTGATCGGCCTCTTCGTGGAGGTGATTTGCAGCCTTGGCGTCGTCACTGGCATAGCCGATCGGGCGAGTGCCTTCGTCATTGCCGGCTACTGCGCGGCGACGGCGGTTCTATATAAACAATTCTGGGCACAGGGCGATTTCTGGTCTGATCCCGACGGCAAAGGCCGTACGCTCCTGTGGGATTTTCTGAAAAACCTATCGCTCGGCGCCGGTTTCCTGCTGATCGTTATCGGCACGGACGGGATGGGGTTGGCACCCTTCATTCATGCACCCTTCGCCTCCAGCCATCCTTATGGAACTCACCCATGAGCGATCAAACCGACGCGGCAGGCCCAAGGCCCTCGGTTCCCTATTGGCATCTTTATGTCGATGGCGATGGCACCAGTCATCAATCGCAATGCGCGCTCACCGATTATCAACTCAAGGCCGTAGGCCCGGCCGATCCGCAGTGGAATGACAAGATGGAACGCAGCGAGGCGACCGTTGTCTTCACCGTCCAACCGGTCGGCTGGGTGGGCGACTGGCACGAGAATCCGGCGCCGCAATGGATCATCGTGCTATCTGGCCGTTGGTGGATCGAAAGCATGGACGGTACGCGCATCGAGCAGGGACCGGGTGACTTCTCGTTCGGAGAGGATCAGGGCTGCACCGAGGTGAACGGTAAGAAAGGCCATAGATCCGGAACGATTGGTGATCAACCGTGCTGCCTGATGACCGTCCAACTTCATGTCAAACCGAGACGCGGGTCATGTCACCTGACATGATTTTCGAGGGGATAGCAGGCTTTCGGCTCGTTACTGCTGAGCCAGCGCGGTTGGCTGTCTTTTATCGCGAGATCGGTTTCGACGTCGCCGAGGCTGCGCCCATTTCCGCCGAGGAAATCACACGCCTCGGCCTCTCAGGCGCCGGTTCGCGCATCGCAATGTTGCTCGGCCCAAGCCGCGTGGAGCTCGAAAGTTTCGACCATCCGGGACGCCCCTATCCGGTTGACACGACTGCTTGCGATCTCGTCATCCAGCACCTCGCGCTCGTCACCGACGATGCGGAGGCCGCATGGCGTCGCGCGCGCGACGCCGGCGCCACGCCGATCAGCCGAGCGCGCCCGGTAACGCTTCCCAAGTCCGCTGGCGGGGTAACCGCGATCAAGTTCCGCGATCCTGAAGGTCATCCGCTCGAATTGCTCCAATTCGCGCCGGGTGCCAATTCGGGCTGGAAGGGTACCGGCATCATGGGGATCGACCATAGCGCGATCTCGGTCAGCGATGTCGTAGCCAGCCGACGCTTCTATGCGCGTCACGGGCTGGGCGAGGCAGGCGCTACGGTAAATTATGGCCCGACGCAGGATGCGCTCGACGGGCTTGACGGCGCCGAAGTCGATGTGGTGCCGATGAACCCCACGGGTAAGCCGCCGCACGTTGAACTGCTGGGCTATCGCCATCCCGTCGGCCGTGCGCTTCACCCTCTCTTCGCAAATGATCTCGCCGCCACGCGTATCGTCTGGCGATCAAATGCCGACGCACTGATCCGCGATCCCGACGGGCATCTTCATCAGCTCAGCCGATAAGATCGATCGCGAGCAGATATTGTGTTGCTGTGATGAACAGCCGCCGTCCGTCCGCGCCGCCAAACGTGCAGTTCGAGGCGACCGCCGGTGTTGGTAGTCACCTGTGAAAAATCGAACTTTGCTGATCTAGTCATGACTATTTAGCGGCGGGCAATATTGGGATTTGCAAGGTCTGTGTGGCCTGAGGGGAAAAACCTTGCAAAACCGTTGGAGCGTTGCGCGGTGGTCGCGATCGTGATTCTCTCCCGTTGATGCCGAACATCATGCGTTTGACGTGGAGGAAAGAATGCCGCCGAAGCTGAATGCCTCGCAGGATGATCTCGAACTGTTCCGCTCGCGGCTGGAGAACATCATCGACCAGCGGCATCCCCT